>CALCQT010000025.1 GCA_937894825.1 uncultured Anaerolineaceae bacterium | reverse complement strand
GGAAATATGATCTGCGCCCAAAAAAGGGACTGGGGCAGAATTTTCTTCTGGACGAGGATGTGCTGGAAAAGATTGTCGACATTTCCGGCATTGGTTCGTCTGAACTTGCGTCATCCGCTGAAGTGCTGGAAGTCGGACCCGGACCGGGCTGTCTGACGCGCCATTTGGCTGCCCGGGCGGAACGGGTGGTGGCGGTGGAACTGGACCGCCGCTTTCTGCCGCTGCTGGCAGAGGCGTTGGCGTCCTGGTCGAATGTGACCGTGGTGCAGGGGGATATCCTGGCGTTTTCACCGCAGAATTATTTTGAGCAAGCCTATACCGTAGCCGCGAATATTCCTTATTACATCACTTCCGCCGTGATCCGTCATTTGCTGGAGGCGCCGGTGAAGCCGCGGCGCATGGTGATGACGGTGCAAAAAGAAGTGGCGGAGCGGATTTGTGCATCCGCCGGGAATCTCAGCCTGCTGGCGTTGGGGGTTCAGGTTTATGGCAGTGCGGAATATCTGTTCACGGTGCCGGCGGCCGCATTTTTTCCGCAGCCAAACGTGGATTCGGCGGTGCTGCGGATCGATCTTTTTTCGCAGCCGCTCATCACTCCGGACCGGCTGGACAGGTTTTTTGCGCTGGCGAAAGCCGGATTTGGGCAGAAGCGTAAAACGCTGCGCAATGCGCTCAGTTCCAATCTGCATCTGAATGCCGCGGAAACGGCGCTCAAGCTGACGGCGGCGGACATTGACCCGATGCGCCGGGCCGAGACGCTGACGATTCCCGAATGGGACCGGTTGCTGGACGCTTTTGGCAAATGACCGGGTATAAAAATCAATCATTCAATCGTGATGGGGGGGGAATAAAAAAAAGACGCTCAGAAAATGAGCGTCTTTTTGTGTCTACAATACCTTGGTACAGATTTGAAATTCAGAACTTCATTTCCCAAAGGTTTTTTCTCTAAAGATTAGAGAGGGATAACGTTGCTGGCCTGGAGACCTTTGGGTCCGTGTTCAATCACGAATTCAACTTCTGCGCCTTCTTTCAAAGTGCGGAAACCGTTTCCTTGAATGGCGGTGTAGTGAACGAAAATATCTTCACCTTCCGGCTGAGAAAGAAAACCATACCCTTTGGATTCATTGAACCACTTGACTGTACCTTTTACTGTGTCACTCATTTTGTAACTCTCCTAAAAATGCTTTCCCTCGGTTTTACCGAGCTTACTAATTCACGGACAGGCTTCTTACTGTCCGGTACTGCCTAAAAAAATTGTTTATAAAAAAACCACTTCCCTGTCAATTGAGGAAAGCGGTCCTGTTACACAATCTCCTTAACCACACTATGATTTATATCACAATTTCCAAAAAAAGATAAGGGATTCTTACAAATGGAATTCAAATTCCGCGCAAGCAATTGTGAAAAAAGTTCCCTTCACAAGTATACCCTGTTCTGTTCGTCGAATCATTTTTGACACACTGATCAATCATCAAGAAAATAATCCCGGTTTGCGTGGTCGACCAATATGGTCTATAATTGGGTCTAAAGATATTATAAAGGAGTCTATAAGAATAAAGGAGGTGGTCAATGGGCGGTCGGTTTGATGTGTTTCATTCGTTGGAGACAGAAAAGCAACAGCGAATCCTAAAAGCCGCTCTGGTTGAGTTTGCCACAAAGGGGTTCAAATACGCTTCTACGAACGCGATCGCGGAAAATGCGCAAATTGGAAAAGGCATGCTGTTTTATTATTTTGGCAGCAAGGAAGAACTGTTTGATTTTCTCTGTGAGTATGCCATTGAGTTTGTTCGGAACCAGTACGTCAGCCGCTATCAAGTCGAAACCGGTGACTTTCTTGAACGATACAAGGCACTGACAACGTTGAAACGGTGGACTATGTCCGAATTTCCTGAAGTGATCGGTTTTTTCGAAAGTTTTTTCAAAGCGGAAAACGCGCCTTATTTTGGGAAGTACAGCGAAGAGTTCGCGCGGATCCGCCGGATCGTTTACGACAAAATCTACGATGGCGTGGACTATTCGCTTTTTCGCGAGGACGTGGATGGGAAAACCGTGGTGAAGTATATGAAATGGCTGTTGGAAAGCTATGAGAAGGATACCACGGAGCGGTTCAAACGCGGTGAAATGGATCTTTCCGATGATGCCGTGCTATCGGCAGAATGGGAAAAATATTATGCCTTTACCGATGATTTGCGCCGGATATTCTATAAAGGGTGATTTTTCAATGGCAATCATTGACATTAATAATTTAGTAAAAAAATTCGGTAAATTCACAGCGCTGGACGGTGTGAATCTCTCGGTGGATCAGGGCGAAGTCCATGCCTTTCTGGGCCCCAATGGCGCCGGAAAAAGCACGACCATCCGCTGTCTGCTGGGGATTCTGCGCTGTACCAGCGGGTCGGCACAAATGTTCGGGCAGGATGCCTGGAAGAATGCGGTGGCGCTCCATCAGCGGGTGGCTTTTGTTCCCGGCGACGTAAACCTGTGGGATGATTTCACGGGCGGAGAGGTGATTGACCTGTTCCTGTCCTTCAACGGCAGCCGTCATAACGAAACCCGGCGGAAAAAGTACTTGCAGCAGTTTGAGTTGGACCCCACGCTAAAATGCCGGACCTACAGTAAAGGCAACCGGCAAAAGGTTGCCCTGGTGGCTGCTTTTGCTTCAGAGGCGGAGCTCTTCGTTCTGGACGAACCTTCGAGCGGTCTTGATCCGCTGATGGAGAAAGTCTTTCAGGACGCGATTCGGGAGATCAAAAAGGATGGCAAAACCGTCCTGCTTTCGTCCCATATTCTGAGCGAGGTCGAAAAACTTGCGGACAGCGTCAGCATCATCCGGGAAGGGAAGATCACGGAGAGCGGTTCGATGGCGGCCATCGCGGAAAAAGCGCAGGGGCGGACACTCGAGGATTTCTTCCTCGCTGAATATGAGCGGAAATGAGCCCACGATGAACAACAATTTTGCGCAATTGGGGAGGTATTTCCGCTTTGTTGTCCGGCGGGAGCGGATCAGCTCGCTGATCTGGGGTGTCTGTATTGCGGGATCGGCGGCCATGTTCGCAGCGCTTTACCCCGGTTTGCTGCCCGGGCAGCCGGAGATCGTCCAAATGGGTGTTATGATGAGCAACCCGGCCATGGTCGCCATGATGGGCAATGTTTACGGAGCGGATCAGCTTTCACAGGCCAGTCTGATGGCACAGGAGTGCCTGATCTGGTACCTGATCACCATTGCCGTGATGAATATTTTCCTGATCAATCGGCATACACGAGTGGATGAGGAGCAGGGCCGGCTTGAGATCATTCGTGCGCTGCCGGTTGGCAAACTGACGGGCAGCACAGCGGTGATTGTGTTTGCGCTCGGGGTGAATATTCTGATCGGTGTGGCTACCGCCGGACTCTTATCGCTGGTAAATATTGGCGGGACGACCGTCGCCGGCGCGTTTGCGTATGGCTTCGCGATTTCCGCGGTGGGTTTTGTGTTTGCCGGGCTGACGCTGCTGGCTGCGCAATTGTTCTCAGCCGCGAACGCGGTCAGCGGTTTTTCGTTGGGATTGATGGTTTTGTTTTATATCATGCGGGCACTTGGCGACGTCAGCGGGAGCGTGCTGTCCGTGATCTCGCCGCTTGGGCTCGGGTTGAAAGTGGAAGCGTTTTATCGTGATGCTGTGACGCCGATTTTGATTCTGTTTGCGGAAGGAGTTTTGATCACGGTGAGCGCGCTTTTGATCGGGATGGTCCGGGACCATGGCACAGGCGTTATTCCCGCGCGAAAGGGGCGCGCCCATGCATCGCGTTTCCTGCGCAGTCCGCTTGGCTTTGCCGGGCGTGTATCTCAGGGAACAGCTTTGGGCTGGGGAGCGGCATTATTTCTGCTGGGCGCTTCCTACGGCAGCGTGTGCGGAAATATTGATGGCTTTGTCGCAGGAAATGAGCTGATGAAGAAAGTGATCGGCGCGGATGGGACAAATGCCATCATCGATAATTATGTCGCGATGATTTTTGTCGTCATGTCGATGGTTGCGAGTGTCCCTGTGGTGCTGATCACGCTCCGGATGCATGGCGAGGAACAACGCGGCCGACTGGAGCAGATTTTTGCCCGGTCTGTTCCGCGGGAACAGCTTTTGGGTTCTTTTCTTCTGATTTCTCTTGTCACCAGTGTCCTGGCGGAATTTCTGCTTGCCATTGGTCTTTTCCTGACGGCCGGCGGCGCACTTCCGTTGGGTATGCTTTTGAAAGCGGGGCTCAGCTATCTTCCGGCAATCTGGGTGATGGGCGGCCTGGCGGTTCTGCTGGTGGGATGGCTGCCTAAATTGACAGTGCTGGTGTGGGCTGTGTTCGGATATACCTTTTTCGTGATGTATTTTGGCCGGGTTGTGGATGTGCCGAAATGGATCATGTCGCTGACGCCGTTCGGGAATGTCCCGCAGTTGCCCGTGCAGGAATTTACGGTCGTACCATTGGTTGTTTTGACGCTGATCGCACTGGTTTTGGCTGTGATCGGCGTTCAGGGTTTTAAGGCGCGCGACATCGGATAAGCCGCGCAAGGTATTGTTGACTGACATAGGGGAAAATGAATTACATGGATTCATTGTGGGGGCGATCATCGATCGCCCCTGTAAACAACCAGGATTACCCGGTTGTGGTCAGGCCATAAGCATGCTTCGCAAGGATGTCTCGTCGTTGCGAAGATGACAGCGCGTCGTAACGAATTTCCGGAATAAATGATAGAATGAAACTATGGAAAACAATCGGATGACGGGGAATACCCCGCTTGAAATTGAAATAAAATTGCCGCTTTCTGATGCGGCGGCGTTTGAAGCGCGCCTCCAAACGCTGGG
>CALCQT010000024.1 GCA_937894825.1 uncultured Anaerolineaceae bacterium | reverse complement strand
AGGCTCAGAAAAAAATGAACGATACGTATGAAGAAATGGAAGATGAAGTCTCTATTCCATGGAACAAAATTCGGAAAGAAATTTACACGCCGGAAGAACTGATAGCGTCAGAATTACAGGCTGAATTAATCATTCGGCTTGTGAAAGCACGAAATGAAAAGAACCTGACTCAAAAACAATTGGAAGCATTGACAGGGATTAAGCAGCCGGCAATTACGCGGATAGAAAATGGACGAACTGATATAAAAGTAAGCACAATGTTAAAACTGCTCACACCATTGGGCTTGACGTTGAAGATTGAGCCGATTGATCAGCAGTGATATCAGCGGGAGCGCGTCGCGTAGCATACGCGATGCATTTCCCCGCAGAGACCCGGACATGAAAATATAAAGGTAAAATAGCGTATGAAAGCACTCAGCATCCGCCAACCTTGGGCCTGGCTCGTTGTTCATGGCATTAAATCGGTCGAAAACCGCTCATGGCCTACGCAATATCGGGGACGGTTTTTAGTGCATGCGTCGCAAAAATTTGATTTGCCTAAAAAAGAATACGAGACGTTTCGTGACGAAATCCAGCAGGATTTCGAGGTCGTCATGCCGGCGACGTCATCCGATTTTGAAACCTCCGGGATTGTTGGCGCCGTCAGCGTTATCGATTGTGTTACGGAATGTGCGGATGAATATGATCAACAATGGCACGAACCGGGGTATTATGCCTTTCTGCTGGACGACCCCGAAATTTTTCCATTCAGGCCGATGAAAGGCAAATTGCACTTTTTTGAGGTTCCGGACGTAGACTGACGGTTAGTTCTGTTTTGCCTTCCCTAAAAGACGCTCACTCCGGACATTTTTCCTTGCATGAGGATTGGATGATTTATGCCCCCGATAATACGAAATCAATACTCAGCAAGGGGGTTGATCTCAATGACGAAGTGGAATAAATTATTGCTTGGAAAACAAGCGAAAGAACCTGGGTATGTCTGGGATACATAGGAGTAAAATCGGAAAAGAAATTTATCCGCCGAAAGCGTTGGCGAAATCAGCGTTACAGGCGGAATTGATCGTTCGGCCGTAGCTAAATATTCGAAAGAATCGCATCTGGAAAGTAAAAGCGGATGGGGAAGGAAGGGTTTTCTGGAATGAACATTTCTGACGGAATAGATTTTATAAAAATTGGACGTGAACATATTAATCTTGCAGGATCAACGATAATTGAAGGTGATGCATTTATTGCATTACAGAAATTAGTTGATGAATCTGTTCAATGTGTTATCACATCCCCACCATATTGGGGTTTACGGGATTATGGGATCGAAGGTCAAATTGGTCTTGAAGAACAATTGCAACAATATGTTAATAACCTGGTTATGGTCTTCCGGGAGGTTCGAAGAGTTTTAGCCTCAGATGGCGTATTATGGTTAAATATTGGTGACGGATATACCAGTGGTAATCGGGGGTATCGCGCTCCTGATAAAAAAAATCCTGCCCGGGCTATGAATATTCGTCCTGATACTCCGGCAGGATTAAAACCGAAGGATTTATTAGGTGTTCCCTGGCGGCTTGCGTTTGCACTCCAGGCAGACGGGTGGTATCTTAGAAGTGATATTATATGGAATAAGCCAAATGCAATGCCGGAAAGCGTGAAGGACAGACCAACGCGGGCCCATGAATATATATTTATGCTCACAAAAAGTGAGAGATATTATTATGACTATCAGGCAGTCAGAGAAAATAGTCGTAATAAGCGATCAGTATGGAATGTCAATACACTCCCATTCGCTGGAGCCCATTTCGCAACTTTTCCGCCGGAATTAATTATTCCATGTGTTGTTTCGAGTTCACATCCGAACGATTTTATTCTTGATCCTTTTTTCGGGACCGGTACTGTTGGAGAGGTAGCTTTGGATTACGAACGACATTTTGTGGGAATAGAGTTAAACCCTGAGTATATCGAGATTGCAAGGAATCGTTTACAGACAAGGCCTGTACAATTATTTAAATTGATGGGAGTATGATGATCGTATTAAGTTCCCCCGTTATGCAAATAGATTTCGCATTTTCTTTGCATGAAATCAGAGAACGTATGCTAATGGAAGCCCTCCAATCCTGTGTCAAAGAAATTGATTTGGAAATGTTGGACTCACAACTTCATAAATTTTCTGATTCAAAGGCATTGAAACGTTTGGCTTCGTTTGGGCTTCGTGGAGAATTTTTATTTGCGGTTCCTTGTATTTTAAAAAATCGACCTGAATTATTGGGGTACTATCGTTTGCTCCTTGGCTATAGCCAAAAGGCTTTTTACACAAGTGACTCTGGTGTTACCCAATTTAAGTCAATGGAGGAGCGTGGAATAATATCAGAACGTCAAGACTTAAATCTTTCTGATCTTTGTACCGCTTTATGTAAGAGCGCGGCTATATTGATAAATGGATTGGCAGACTATATGTTGAATCCACAATTCTTAGATGATTTGGTATTGTTAACATTGGGGCCGCAACTTAGAGGCGGCGCGAATGTCAAACGAGGAACCGCGGCGATCGTGCAGGTTTTCGATGTAATTCTGGACATCGTGAAAAACAATATCCTAGAGTCGTCACGTCATCAAATTGAAATTGAAAATGCATCTGGACGGAGAGTTTATATTGAATTTGCTCCTGATCCTGACATCGTGATACGGGAAAAGATTAGAGAAGATATATACCGCAATTTAATAGCAATAGAAATAAAAGGAGGGTTAGACTTTTCTAATATTCATAACCGTATAGGCGAGGCCGAAAAGAGCCATCAGAAAGCACGACTATCAGGGTATGTTGAATGTTGGACAGTTGTGAACGTTGATAGAATTGATTTAGGAATGGCAAAAAAAGAGTCGCCAAGTACAAACAGATTTTTCCGCATATCAAATTTACTAAATTCAAAAAGTGAAGAATTTCAAGAGTTTAAAGACCTGATTATTTCCTCTATTGGGATAAAATAAGCCAATAATGATCTATGATCTGTATACAGATGTGAAAGGCGATGGGCATTATTTTCAAAAACCCACCCTGTTTGTAAAAATTATGATATAATGTTCCAGTTTGCCCTGATAGATGCCGGGGCCGACAATTACCGCACGTCAAGAATCTGATTCTGAAGCGCACGACAAAAATTCCACGGTGTTGCTGGAACGGATTGACTGACTGCGGACAGGATGATGCAGCTAAGCCCACGCTGACAATCCTGGATGGGGCGAATGCCCCGCGATTAAACCTAAAAAGGGAGAAAAACAGAGCATGTTTAAAGGGCTACTCGGCAAGAAAATCGGCATGACCCAGATTTTCGATGAGAATGGTATCGCTATTCCGATCACCGTCATCGAAGCTGGGCCTTGCTATGTTACCCAGCTACGCAGTCAGGAAACTGACGGGTACAGCGCCGTGCAATTAGGGTTCGATGAGGTTAAACCGAAGCGAATCACCAATGGCGAAAAGGGTCATCTTAAGCGGAACAGCTTGCCTCCGCTGCGCTTTTTGCGCGAGTTTCGTGCGAAAGATCCACAGGTCTCCGAAGGGGAGAAAGTCACTGTGGATTTATTTGCTTTAGGAGACCTGGTCGATGTTGTCGGAACCAGCAAAGGCCGCGGTTTCGCCGGTGGTGTCAAGCGTTATAACTTTCGGGGTGGGCCGAAAACACACGGCCAGTCCGACCGTCATCGCGCGCCGGGTTCACACGGCGCCGGTACAACGCCAGGCAGAGTATTTAAAGGTTCCCGTGGTCCGGGTCATATGGGCAATGATCGTGTTACGGTACAAAACCTGAAGGTCGCTTTTTTGGACGTAGAGCGCAATCTGATCGGTGTCAGGGGAGCGATCCCCGGGTCGCGCGGCGGTCTTGTAATGATTAAGGATGCCCGCAAATCCTGACGGATTGCAGGCACAGGGAGCATAATACTATGATTATCGATGTCAAAAATATGAAGGGCGAAAAAGTCAGCGAGGTTGAACTTCCTGACAGCATTTTCGGCGCCCCGATTTATGTAGACTTGATGCATCAGGCATATGTTCGGCAGATGGCAAACGCCCGCCTGGGAACGCACGAAACCAAAACCCGTCACGAAGTGGCCGGCGGCGGTAAGAAACCGTTCAAACAAAAGGGGACCGGACGCGCGCGCCAGGGATCCATTCGCGCCGCCCAGTGGAAAGGCGGAGGCCGGATCCATACGCCTCATATGCGTGATTACACGCAGTCTATGCCTAAGAAAATGCGTCGGGCCGCGCTGCGTTCCGCGTTGAGCGTTAAGGCAGGCGACGCGCAGATCGTTGTTGTCGACGAGTTGAAGCTGGATCAGCCCAAGACCCGTTTGATGGTGAGCGCCCTCAATTCGCTGGTCGGTTCAGACAGCGCGCTGATCCTTGTTCCGAATAAGGAGACCACTGAGGATGTGCGCCGGGCGACCAACAATCTGCCGGATGCAAAAATTCTGCTGGCAAATTACTTAAATATCCGCGATATTCTGCGGTTTGACCGGCTCATCTTCCCGGTGGCCGTAATCGATTCGCTGAACGCGTATCTGGGCCAGGGGGGGATAGAATGAGCACGATTTACGATATACTCCGCCGTCCGATGGTGACAGAAAAAACAAACAACCTGGTTTTTAAGCAGAATCAGTACGTTTTCGAAGTACGGGAAGACGCGAATCGGACAATGGTAAAAGAAGCGGTGGAGTCCATTTTTAAGGTGAACGTCCTCCGCGTCAACATTATCAAAACACCGGGTAAAACCAAGCGGAACACAAAAAGCCGCCGGATCGTTCTCAAGAAGCCTGTCATGAAGAAGGCGATTGTGACGCTGGCCGCCGGTGAGAAGATTCCGTTCTTCGAGGGGGTTGAATAATGGCTGTAAAGATTTATAAACCAATTACCCCGGGTCTGCGCGGAATGACGGGCTATACCTTCGAAGAAATCACGAAGAGCAAGCCTGAACGGTCGCTGATCGTTATCCGCAAACAGCGTTCAGGGCGCAACGCTCAGGGTCGCGTGACGGTTCGCCATCGCGGCGGCGGCGAAAAGCGCTTTATCCGCCTGATTGATGTGAAGCGGAATAAGCTGAACGTTCCCGCGAAGGTTGCGGCGATTGAATATGATCCGAACCGCACCGCCCGTATCGCGCTGCTCTTTTATGTGGATGGCGAAAAACGCTATATCCTCGCTCCGATCGGGCTGAAAGTCGGCGATACCGTCGTAGCCGGTCCGGGTGCGGAAATCCGGGTTGGGAACGCATTGCCGATCAGCAATATTCCGGTCGGTTCGACGATTCACAATATCGAGTTGAAACCCGGTAAAGGTGGTCAGATGGTTCGCGCCGCCGGCGCCTCCGCTCAGCTGCTGGCGAAAGAAGGAAGTTACGCTCAGGTGCGTCTGCCTTCCGGCGAAGTGCGGTTAGTGCTCCAGGTTTGCTATGCGACCATTGGTCAGATCGGTAATCTGGATCACAGTAACGTGAAACTGGGTAAAGCCGGACGAAAACGCCACATGGGTATTCGCCCGGGCGTTCGGGGTACTGCGATGTCCCCGCGGGACCATCCGCATGGTGGTGGTGAAGGCCGCCAGCCGGTCGGTATGTCAGGACCGAAAACCCCCTGGGGGAAACCGGCCTTGGGCTATAAGACCCGCCGCAACCGGAAATCGGATAAATTTATCGTTCGCCGCCGGAATGCCAGGAGCGGACGTTAGTCCCGGACCAGTCAGGTAAGAGAGGTACGAAGTTATGTCACGATCATTAAAGAAAGGGCCTTTTGTAGACCCGAAACTTTTAAAGAAGGTTGAAAAAATGAATGCCGCCGGCGATAAAAAAGTGATCCGCACCTGGAGCCGGGCGAGCACAATCTTCCCCCAGATGGTGGGGCATACCATCGCCGTTCATGACGGACGCCGCCATATTCCGGTATACGTTACCGACAACATGGTGGGTCATCGGTTGGGTGAATTTGCCCCTACCCGGTTGTTCCGCGGTCATGTGGCGGAAAAATCGTCGAGGAGGTAAGCGATGGCGCAAGATGTTACAGCAAAATTAAGTAATTGCGGCGTCTCTGCCCAGAAAGTCCGCCTTGTCATCGACCTGGTCCGCGGTAAACCCGTTACCGAGGCCTTAAACACGCTGCGGTTTACCAATAAAAGGTCTGCGGAACCGATCTATAAACTGATCGCTTCCGCCGCGGCAAACGCTGAAGAGAACTTTGGTCTGGACCGGAATACCATGTATGTCCATACCATTTTTTGTGACGAAGCTGCCACCAGGCGCTGGCGTTACTTTGGGGCGCGGGGCCGGTTTAAGCCGATTTTGCGCCGTTCGTCTCATGTGACGGTTGTTCTCCGCGAGCGCGAGTAAGAGACCGAGGGTACCAAGGAAGATATCAGGAGATAAAATGGGTCGTAAAGTACATCCTATCGGATTCCGCTTGAATATCAACAAACCCTGGGATGGGCGTTGGTATGCGAAGGGAAATGATTATGTGGACCAGCTTCATCAGGATATCAAAATCCGTGAACTGATTCACTCACAAACCGGCAAGGCGGGCGTATCGAAGGTTGAAATCGAACGCTTCCCGGGAAAAGTAAAAGTTGTGGTCAATACCGCGAAGCCCGGTATTTTAATCGGACGCAAGGGCGAAACCGTGAAAATTATTCGACAGAACCTGGAAGCGTTGACCGGTAAGAAAGTGGATCTGGAGATCAAAGAAATCAAATCGCCGGATCTGGATGCCTATTTGGTTGCGCAGAATATCGCCGGCCAGATTGAACGCCGGGTGGGTTACCGCCGCGCCATGAAGCGCGCGATCCAGCAGGGTCTGCGCCAGGGCGCTCAGGGCGTCAAAATCCAGGTTGGCGGCCGTTTGAGCGGCGCCGATATGGCCCGGACTGTGACATTGCGGGAAGGCCGTGTGCCGCTGCAGACGTTGCGCGCCGATATTGATTTCGCCCGTTTCGAAGCCAGCACCACCTATGGCAAAATCGGGGTCAAGGTTTGGGTTTATCGCGGAAATGTCCTTTCGATGAGCGAAGAAGCGGCTGCGGAAGCTGCCTCTGCTACGGAAGGCGTCTACGTCAGTGAATAATTCTTACACCGGACGCACATACGTTTTCGTAGTGGTCGGTTAATCGAAAAAAGAGGTATTGGATATGTTAATGCCAAAACGTGTGAAGTACCGCAAGCAGCAGCGTGGCCGGATGCGAGGGAAAGCAACCCGGGGCGCGGAAATTTCATTTGGTGAATATGGGCTGATGGCCATGGAGCCGGGTTGGATTACCGCTCGCCAGATCGAAGCTGCTCGCCGTACACTGGCGCGCGAAATGAAGCGCCGCGGGAAGGTCTGGATTCGAATCTTCCCGGATAAACCCTATACGCACCGTGCCGCTGAAACCCGAATGGGTAAAGGGAAAGGGAACGTTGAATATTGGGTTGCTGTGGTGAAACCGGGCCGGATCATGTTTGAAATCGGCGGCTTGCCGGAAAGCGTCGCCTTGGCTGCGCTTCATCAGGCCACTTACAAATTTTCGATCCGGACGAAAATTTGTAAGTGGCCTGATGAAGCGC
>CALCQT010000023.1 GCA_937894825.1 uncultured Anaerolineaceae bacterium | reverse complement strand
GGACTGAAGGACTTAGGTTGTTGCAAACCGCGGGCGATTGATAATCGCCCCTACAAGGTGCTTTGGTACATCAATATTTCTTTTGATATCTGAATGAATCTTCTTTGACGGCGTAGGAGAAAAAGGTTGGGACAACGATCATTTCGGGCAAGGCGGTTTGCTCATCGGACATAGTCCAGGACGAAGGAATGGACACAACGTCCTCGGTGCACTGAAGGGATTCTTCCATAAGGAACATGGATTGTTCTTCGAAAGTCCTTTCGATGCCGTGCAGTCCGAAAACCGGTTTGGCGAAACCCGCCGAGCGCATCCAGCCGAAAAGTTTTCTTCCGGCCAGCGAATCAATCCCCTGTTTTGTCAGCGCAGCGGTCTGTTCTCGCCCGGCTTCCGGGGCGGCTGCCGGCCAGTCGACGCGTCCGGCATAATCCGGCTCAGCCAGCACGGCGGTCAAGCCCTGCGGTTTGCTGCAGCGCCGCATTTCACGCAGGATAACGGGCGGATCGGGCGCCCACAACAGCAGATAATGACAACAGACCAAGTCAAAGGAATCCGCCGGAAATGGCAGGAACTCTCCCGCCGCGCAGACCGGGCTCAGCGGGGACCGGGCCCGTGCGAATCGCAATGCTTCCGGGTCGATGTCCAAGCCGAAAAAAGAAATCTCCGCGGAGGTCAGACCGGCCAGATTCCGGATCAGCGCGCCGGTCCCGCAGCCGATTTCCAAAATCCGCCAGGGCGGCGCAGTTTTGAGTGTTTTCAGGAGTTTTTGCTGAAAATAGCCCGTCCAGGTCACCTGGGTCTCAAAACGGTGGTTCAGACGGAGATAGTCTTTTGACATTCTCTTGCCTGTGCTTAGAAACAGGCCGGAATGGATTGCACAGGTTTGACCGGCGGTTTGAATTCCTGCGCCAGCGGGCAGCCGCCGCCGCATTCCTGAAGCTTTTCGCAGGTGTGGCAGGCAGCCGGGATGACATTCCGGCCGCGGATGCGCTGGCAGAGCGGCGCGTTCCAGATCTCATCCCAGCTGTTCTCAAGCATGTTTCCGACGCCCTCATACCAGGATTGGCAGGGGATGACGGTTCCGTCCGGTTCGACACACATGCTGTAGCGGGAGGCCGAGCAGCCCTTCACGCCCAACTGATGCTCCAAAGGATCGAAATAACAATATTGGGTCGGGGTGTACCAGATCAACCGCTGGCCATTCTCCTGACAGAGCCGGGTGGCAATTTCCGTCAGCGCCGGCAATTCGGATTCTTCAATGCCGGTGTTCACCGTCTTGCCGGAGCCGGAATAGATCAGCGCGTTCAACCCGACGGTTGGGACGCCGATTTTAGCCAGGAACTGCAGCAGGCTGTGGATGTGCGCTTCTGTCGCGTTTGAGCGCAGCAAGGTTGTATTGGTCATCAGGTAGAGCCCGGAACGAACGCCGTTGCGGATTCCGGCCACGGTCTCTTCCCAGGCGCCGCGGCAGCCGACCATCGCGTCGTGAATATCCGCCTGATCGGACTCCAGCGTCACCTGAATATGGTCCAGCTTGCGGCGTTTCAGATCTTCGACAAACGCCATGTCCTTCAGCTTGCGGCCGTTGGTGTTGAGTCCGGTAACAAGACCGAGTGTTTCGGCCTCCGTGATCAATTCCTGCAGGTGCGGGAATGTGGTCGGTTCGCCGCCGGTGAAAACGACATGCGGAATGCCGGCCGCGGCCACCTTTTCAAGCACCTGTTTCCATTCCGTTTGCGAAAGCGTTTTGCCTTTGCGGGACAGGTCATTATAACAATGCGGACAACGGTTGTTGCAGCCGTAAGTCACCGCCAGGTCCATGCGGTAGGGCGCCGAAGGCTGGGCGGAAAAAGGCATCACGCTGCTGATTCCGCTGCGGCACAGGTCGCAGACGGAGTCCTGCCCGTTAAAAAGATTGCGGATTTGCGGCGCGAAGGTCTTGAAGTCCACGGTTACCTGCCGGTAATCCTCCGGGTATTCCGCTTTGAAGATCTGTGAGATTTCCCGCTCGCTTTGATTGGTAAGCAGGCACCAGGTCATCAGTCCGGCGCTTGGGTTAAGATAAAAGGTCTGATTTGCGTTGACCCAAAGAACGCCGGAGCCGTCCGCGTCAATCCGAACGTGGATCCGGTTTCCATCCGGCGTAATTTTTTCATACAACCCCTGGCGGGGCGCCCTCGGTTTGCGAGAAAAGATTGGCAGCGGGAACACACCCATTTTTAACGGCCTCCGCCACCGCCACCGCCGGCACAGGCGCAGCCGGCACATGCGCAGGCACAAGCGCAACTGCTCCCGCCACCGCCGCCGCCACCGCGGCCGGACCAGCCGGAGCGGTCCGATCTGCCGGAGGGCGCCGCAGCCGGATTGGTCCGGACGGTTACCTGATCTGTAAAGGTTTTTACACTGCCGACGGTTCCGACCCCAACGGTGCGGACCGAATCAGTGATGGAACGGGCAAAATCGGCCCCAGGCAGGGTGGGCGTGGATTTGGATCCTCCGGAAGGTGCGGATGGGGCAGACGGCGTGGACACAACGGTCCCTCCGCCGGAACTGACCGGAGCAGGCGCGGGTGTGTGGTAAATCGGCCCCATGCGCCACCACCAGGTCGGCAGGAAGACCGGATCACTGCCGAAGACTTCCTGCGTTTTATTTTCAATATCCGAGTCCAAAATGACCCAACCGAAGATTTCATCCAGTTTCTCACCTTTCAGCTCAGGCGACCCGGCATCCTGTACCTGCTGCCAGGCTTTTTCGATGATGCTTTGGTAATAGGCCTTGGTATCCGCGAGACTGAACCCTTGCATCTTTTTTGTGACGGACAGGACCAGTTCGGAGATGGTCTCCGTCATTTTGGCCTGCCTCTTTTTATCGCTTGATTCCGCCATGGCCTCAATGAATCCGGTTTCATAGTCCATCAGTTTTTCCGGCAACGGGTCTTCCGTTCTGATTTTCAGCGGTTTTTCTTCGATGACCTCAATCGCACCCTTTTTTGTCAACGAGAAAATGATCATGGAAATGATTTTGTCGACCGGTTGTTCCAATAGAACGGCGGCTTCCACGGCGGTCAGTCCGCGCTTAATCCCTTCGCCTTCGGCTTTGATCGAGGGAGGCAGATAACTGCCGTTCAGCGCAGTCTTTCTTGAGGTTGACGTTTTCTTTCCAAGCCTGGTCAACAGGATGATCAGGATGAAAACGCCGAAGCCGAAAAACTTGCTTAAATCACCAAAAATGCTGTTTCCCCCGCTGCTGCCCTGAGAAACCTGATTTTGCTCATAGGTGGAGGGGTCGCTGACTTCCGTCTGGGACGTCAGGACGCGCTGCGGGAACATGGCGCCGAAAAGATATGCGGTCGAGCTGTTGGCCGCAGTTGATTTCCATTCATATACGACGTTTCCGCTGTCATTGAACCAGCTTTCAGGTGCGTCATCCCCCGGCCATTTTTCGGGTGCGAAATAAACCGGTTCTTCCGAGGTGATCCCGGTTGGCAATACCAATCGGATGGTGGTATTTGTTTTCCCAAACGCGAATTTCGGTGAAAAATAATTCGGTTCGAATTGGAAGCTGACGTAGGCCTCGGTTTTTTCAGTGTCGCTTACCGTATACAGGAGCTTCCCGATCTGGCTGACTTCCAC
>CALCQT010000022.1 GCA_937894825.1 uncultured Anaerolineaceae bacterium | reverse complement strand
AGAAAGAAATAGACCAATAAGGTCAGAAAGACCGCTCCAGGTGGCGCAAAGCGGCGCCCGATGAGATAGATGAACAGCCCACCCAAGGTCCAGAAAAAAGCGCTGAAGATGCGCCCGGTCCAAAATTGTTCTGCCCCGATCACCCGATCCATGCGGCTCATGATCCACTCCATGATTGGCGGTTCGTAGCGTTCGAGCTGTGCCAGGTCGGAAGCGAGTGAAATGGTTGGGGATTCAGACTCCCCTGAGGGTACAAAATCGGCATAATAAAAAGAGCGAGCAATAATGGCGGAGCGCAACTGCCGTGATGCGTGAAAATCCAGCGGCGGATCGGTCAGATCATATAATCGAACGGCAAAACCGCACAGCAAAAGCAGCAACAGGACAATTTTTTCCGCAAATGGGCTGCCCGCCCGTCCCATCCGTTCGGTTTTCGTCATGCCCTTATTATCCTCGCGATTTGATTTCATGGTCCAAAATTATACGTTCCAAAGAATATATATGATAACTTCGGGTATCAAAAGTATTATCCGACGAACACCCTTGTAGGGGCGATCATCGATCGTCCGTGCGCCATCGCGAAGCGCGAGGCGCATCCGCATCTTGTGCAAAATTGAAACTCGCCATTCTGCTCATTGCCGTGCCCGATTGTGCCTTTGGCACAACGGGCGATCGATGATCGCCCCTACCTACGTGATCGTTAATAAACAAAATCCTACTTTTGTCACCCTCATCATACAATGATTTCATTCTTAATCCATATAGCGCTGGTATTCCATCAGGCTATGCAGCCGCCGCTGCGCTCCGCGCTCAAACAGTCTCTCCGCTGATCGCGGTGATACCGTCATCAACAGCGTCAGCGCCACCCGGCGAAAATCCTCGCCCACCCGGCCCGGCGAGAGCAGCGCCGCCTGCAGATACCGCGCCAGCGACTTCCAGGCCATTCTGCCATTGGAGAGATAATTCGCATCCAGCCAAACCGCACCGGCATTGATCTCCCGCGCATGTTCCTCATACAGGGACTGCAAAAGCAGGTCGGTCCGCATCCAGTCAACCAGCCGCAACGCCTCTTTGCCAAAATCAGCCGCATGTGCGCGGTTTTTGGCCTGCGCATAAAACCGTGCCGCTGCCCATGGTTCCGGCACATAGGCCATCCCGCCTCGTGCGGCTATGCGCAACCAGAGATGATGATCCAACAGATAATGATAGGAAAGATCCAGCCCTCCGGCAGCTTCCCAGGCGGAACGGCGGAAAAAAACCGCCGGTTGTCCGACGATGCGAAAAGTCATCAGGTCCTTCAGCTCGTATTCCGCGAAACGCATCACATTGATCAAACGACTCTCGCCATCCAGCGAGAGCACGTCGCCATACACCAGATCCACTTCGGGATGCGCATCAAGATAAGCAATCGCCGACGAAAAAGCACCGGGCAGATAAAAATCATCCGAATTAATCCAGGCAAAAATTTCACCGCTGCAGCGCGCAAATCCTTTGTTGATCGCATCCGCCTGCCCCTGATCTCGCTCCGAGACCCAGCCGGTCAGCCGGTCTTCATACTTTCGGATTATTTCGGCGCTGCCATCAGTCGAACCGCCATCCATCACAAAATATTCGAGGGCGGGGGTATCCTGTTCGAGCACAGAACAGATGGTCTTCTCCAGATAGGCAGCCTGCTGCCAGGAAGGCGTGACGATGGAAAGTGTGGGTCGCCGCATCAGCGCTCAGAACAAGCTGTCATAATCCACCTTCGGAAAAACCTGCAATTTTCCGCCGACGGTCGCGTCCAGCACTTCTCTGCCAGCCGCCCGGTAAGTTTCCCGCGCCAGAATGTAGGCCTGTTCCGATGTGTCCAAATCCGGCAGCTGCCAGCGGAAACCCTTGCCGAAATAACCCGGATTGAAATGATTCGGGTCGTCGCCTTCTGAAACCACAGTCGTGTTCGGCTTTCCCTTGGTGGTGAAATTGTGATCGACGCCGATCAGGATCACTTGCTGGAAACCCAGATAGAAAGCGGTCTGCAGCGCCATGAAGGTAACCGTTGCACCTTCCCACATGCGCTTGCGGATATCCTTCGCGAAGGTCGGCCCGGTATAGGTCGAATAAAGGAAATAAAGATCATCCTCCGGCTGCAGCCATTTCAATGCGCGCGTTGTGACGAAGCGCGGCATGCGCAGCTCCTGGATGTCGGAAGAAGTCTGTTCCACCACCAGATCATTCACGCACAGATAATAGGATGTCGCAAAGCCCATCTCCGGGAATGCAAGATAAATCCGGTTCAGCCCAAAGGTCTGTTCATTGCGCAATTTGGACAAATCTGTATTTTTCAGACTGGGGCCATTGCCCATGATAAAACAACGTTCACCCTGATGCCGGTCTTTTAATGCCGCCAGCCGGGAAATGGAATCCCGTCGAACTGGATTGAAATAGGCTGTCGGGATGTTGCCGATCCGCTTCACCCCGTCAAACAATTCTTTTCCGGCGTTGATCAATGGATCCGGCAATACCCTTTTAATCGTCTCTTTTACCATATATGTCAATCTCCCGGCATACTGCCAAATTGAAGAATATCGGTTGCCTCCCGGTGCCTGAATCGCATTTGACACCCCAGTCATCTGTAATCAGAGTGTCAAAAGTCGATTCGGACATCAATCAATACTTCTTCTTAACGTCCTCAAAATCCGAAAGATCGAAATCCAGCGCGGCCAGGCAATTCCGAATCGTATTCCAGTGAACCCGTTCGCAGGCCATCGGGCTGAAATTCGAATTATGCGGCGCGATCATCACATTTTCCATCTGGCGCAAAGGTGAATCCTCAGGCAGTGGCTCTTTTTCGAACACATCCAGCGCCGCGCCGGCAATCTTGCCCGCTTCCAGGGCTTCAATCAGCGCTGCCTCATCCACCACCGGGCCTCGTGAGGTATTGATCAGGATCGCGTTTGGTTTCATGTATCCGAGTGTTTCGCGGTTGATCAAATGACGGCTGGTCGGATTCAGATCGGTATGGCAGGTCACATAATCGGATTGCTCCAGCAACGCTTTCAAAGGAAGGGATTCGATCCGATTCTCAATCAGGAAATCCGGCTTGATCGGCGCGATATCGTTGACTACGATCCGGCAGCCGAAGGCCTTGGCCCGCCGCACGACTGCTTGCCCGATGTTCCCAACGCCGATGATCCCCAACGTGTTTTCCGACAGCGTCGTGATCGGCGGTTTATTCCAGATCCCTGCGTGCATTGAATCGTCCATGAAAGGCAGC
>CALCQT010000021.1 GCA_937894825.1 uncultured Anaerolineaceae bacterium | reverse complement strand
CCCCCGCCGTGACCGGTCCTGCCCAGGCCCCTCTTCCCGCCTCATCAATGCCCGCGATATAAAAAAAACCTTGCTCCCACAAGGCTTTTTCATATTGCAACGTCGGCTTTTCAATCATTTCCGCGCGGTATACTTTCCTGAATAATAGTTTTTCCGAATCAGGAGCAGTTCCCGAATCATTTTCCATGAATCTTTGAAAACATTGATCTTACTGTGATCATCATAATACCATTGGACCGGGACTTCGATAATTTGGTAGCCAAAATGTTGCGCCAGAAACAGAACCTCGGCGTCGAACGCCCAGCCATCAATCAACTGCATGGAGAAAAGTTTCTCTGCCGCCGCTGCACTGAAGGATTTAAATCCACATTGCGTGTCCTGCACACCATGAACCGCCAGAATCCGCACCACCCAGTTGAAAACCCGTCCGGTAAAATGCCGGAAGGCCGGCTCATTATAGCGAACAGCGCCCTTCACTTCGCGCGAACCAATCGCAATGTCATAATCCGATAAAACCGGCGGCAGAAAATTCGAAATTTCGTCAATCGGCATGGAAAAATCCACATCGGCGAAAAAACGATATCGGCCAACAGCTTCCAACATGCCGCGCCGGACAGCGCGCCCCTTGCCCGATCTTTCTTCATGAAAAACCCGCAGCCAAGGATAACGTCCGGCAAATTCATTCGCCAGCGCCAATGTGCGGTCGCGGCTGCCATTTTCAACAATAATCACTTCCACAGGAAAATTCTGAGCAGAAATAAAACGCTCCACCTTTTCTATGCACTCCGGCAGGCGCTCCTCTTCGTTATAAGCAGGGAGAATTAACGAAAGTAATAGTTCCATCTTCAGTCGGGGTGCGCGGACTCGAACCGCGGGCCCCCGCGTCCCAAACGCGGTGCGCTACCAACTGCGCTACACCCCGAAAAAGCAATAAGAGTATACTCTCAACCCGCCCGAATCGTCAAGAAAACCGTTTTCATCCGGTAATTCGAAAAACACGTTCTTTATCCTAACAACGCTTCGGGCATTGCTTTGCAGACACGACGCCTCGTTTCGAAACGGTATTGATGGTTATACCCAATATGGATCGATCTGCCATTTGCCATCACCCTTTTGTGAACAAAACGCAAAAGCATTTGAATCTCAGAAAAATAATATTATTACTCTTAAATTATTTCATTAAATGCAAATAGAACGCATTTATTTTACTCTCTTTTTACTTTAACTGAATGGGAAATTTACCTCGATTCTTTAGAATGAGCATTGTTGTGAAATCTTATTGTTCATGCAAGGCATAAAGGAGTAATTCAATGAAAAAGAATGTCGTTTCTATGTTGCTGGCAGTTGTTCTGCTGGCCAACGTCGCTGGTGCAGCTTTCGCCGCTCCGTTAGAAGGTGTTGGTGAAGGTTTTGCGAAAAACGTTATTTATCTGATTCCCGATGGAATGTCCCAGGGTGGCGTTACACTGGCCCGCTGGGTCTACAACAACGGTGAACCCCTCCACATGGATGAAACCGTTTCCGGTTTGATGCAGACCCACAACTCCGATACCATCGTTGCTGACTCGGCTCCTGCCGGAACCGCGATGGCTACCGGTGTCAAAACCCAGGATAAACTGATCGGTATCAAACCCGCTGTCGCGAACCTGCCCGGCGCTTTCCAACCGACAGAAGATGAAATCTACATGCCGGTTGCCTCCATCCTGGAAGCCGCGAAACTGAACGGCAAGAAAACCGGTTTGATCGCTACCTCCGAAATCCAGCACGCCACACCGGCTGATTACTCATCCCACGCTGTCCATCGCAATGAATACACCAATATCGGCGAACAGCAGGTTTACCAGGGGATCGACGTTGTCCTCGGCGGCGGTCTCGGTTATCTCGGTCTGGATACCTCCGACGAAAAGAAAATCACCAGCAAATACCGTGTTGACGGCGAAGACATGATCCCGGTACTCGAAGAAATGGGTTATGAAATCATCACCACCCGCGATGAACTGCTGGCTTCCACCGCTGACAAAATCTGGGGTGGTTTCGCTGAAAAAGCAATGAAACGCGATCTGGACAAACCGGCTGAAGAACCTTCCCTGGCCGAAATGACCCAGAAGGCGATTGATGTTCTCTCCCAGGGCGAAAATGGTTTCTTCCTGTTTGTCGAAGGTTCCCAGGTTGACTGGGCTGCCCACGCCAATGACACCGTCGGCATCATCTCCGAAATCAAAGCCTTCGACGATGCCTTCGGCGTTGCCCTGGATTTCGCCAAAGCTGACGGCAACACCGTCGTGATCGCCGCCACCGACCATGGCAACAGCGGCATCACCATTGGCAACATGGCTACCTCCAGTAATTATTCCACCCTTCCTGTGGAATTCTTCGTGCAATACCTGCGCAAAGCCACCGTCACCGAAGAAAAAGCCCTGAGCATGATTAACGAAGACGGCTCCAACCTGGCTGAAGTTTTCGCTGCCCTCGGTATCGAAGACGCGACTGAAGAAGAAATCGCCTCCGTTCTCGAAGCTGAAGAAGGCGGCACCGCGCTGGCGCTGGCCCGTGTCGTTTCCGAACGCTCCGGCATCGGTTACAGCACCCTCGGCCACACCGGCGAAGACGTTGCGATCTATGTTTATTCACCTTCAGCCGAAAACACGCTGTCCGGTCTGATCAACAACAGTGAACTGGGCCAGTATGCCGCCAAAGCCTTCGGTATCAGCCACTGCCGCGCTGTTCGTTCCTGAGACCGCGTTGGTCGATGCCGGCTTGACCGTCAACATCAATGTTGAAGAAGCTTTCAACCCGGTTCTCGAAGTCACCAAAGGCGACGTTACCTACACAATCCCCGCCAACAAAAACATCGTTCTCGAAGGCGAGA
The DNA here is from genome assembly GCA_937894825.1 of uncultured Anaerolineaceae bacterium. Lineage (GTDB taxonomy): Bacteria > Chloroflexota > Anaerolineae > Anaerolineales > Anaerolineaceae > Flexilinea. Next base: position 4,114 of record CALCQT010000021.1, on the reverse strand, counting down.
CTGTCAATTCCTTCAACGGCATCACCGTCTATAACGGGACACACTTCTTCATCCCGCAGGCGATGGTCGATTTCATCAATCAGTAATTCCTCCGTTCCGATCTGCACAAAAACAGGTTGCCAACTGGCAGCCTGTTTTCTTTTCCCATGTCGGTTTCACGCAGAAAATCCGGTGCCTTGTCCCGCCTGGCCAGTAATTATTCCCAAAAGCAAGCGCAAGGACAACGCATTCCGGACAGGTGCACCCTATTTCCTTAAAAGAATATCCGAGGAAGAATAATGATCCTGCGCCAAAGCCTGTAGCTTTTCAGGGTCTTTTATGAAAAAAACTTGCCTGTCTTTTTCCAGAACTTCCTGCGAACATAGTTTTTGAAGCGTTCTGGATAGGTGCCGGTAGCTTATCCCAAGAATCTCCGCAAGTTTTGTCAAATTCGCCTGGAAACAGCCATTCTCCGCCGTGAGGCAAATATAAGAAGCAATTCTCGCATCCGCTTCGTTCAGAATATTCATCGCGTTATTTTGAACACTGCGAGCCAGTTTATGTGCTAACGAATGGCCAAGAATCGATAAAATCTGTGTGTTCTCATCCCGAAGCCGATCGAAACGGACGCTGAGCAATGAAACCGATGTGACCGCTTTTGCACAGCTGGTCGCCAAAGTGTCGGTGAAAAATTCAATGTCGCCTAACAATGCCGAACTGGAATAAATTGCCAGCAATAACGTTTTTCCTGTTTTCGCGCTGATTTCGATGTGTACTTTTCCGGAATATATTACAGCGATATTCCGGATCTCATCTCCCTGAAGGAAAACATATTCCCCTTTTTCATAAACCTTCAGAGAAAAGTCTCCCAGATTCGTCGGGGAAAATCCAATCTTCTTGAGAAAATCAAAATGCTCTTTCTTTACTTTTTCCATCCGCATTTTCGCCTCCATGAGATGAAATACCGCGATAACTTCCCGGCCGCATCAATTCAACGCCTTTATTATTTTGTCCGATACCCTTTTCTTCCCGCATCGGGTGACTGCCAGTTACCTCAATCCACAAATATTTTTCTCATATTTGGTGCAAGTGTCAAAAGCATTAAACAGCACACTTTTGTAGGGGCGATTCCTGATCGCCCGTGCGCCGTCGCGAAGCATGCGCGAAGCGCGAGGCGCATCCGCATCTTCTGCAAAATTGAAACTCGCCATTCTGCTCATTGCTGTGCACGATTGTGCCTTTGGCACAACGGGCGATCAGGAATCGCCCCTACGTGTGAGAACGTTAATAAACAAAATGGTACTTTTGACACTCATATCATATTTGTTTCAAAATCACGATCAATAAACAAATTATGACATAGGTCCTGGTTGTCTTCCGCACAGTCTTTATATACTGAGTGACAGGAGGCATACAATGATTGAATTGTTATCGGCATTTACAGGTGTTTTCGTCGCAGTGATGATCGTGCTCAATGGCCAACTTTCTGCAACCCTCGGCAGCTTTTTTGCAACCATGGTCATCCACATCATCGGATTATTGATCAGTATTCTCATCCTTTCTCTGAGGCGGCCCCAATGGCAAACCATAAAAAAGGTACCCGCTCAATTCCTTCTCGGCGGCACGGTTGGCGTCGGCACGACTTTATTCAATAATTTAGCCTTTGGAAAAATCAGTGTTTCGGCAATTTTAGCTTTGGGACTTTTGGGGCAAACCATCACCTCAATTTTCATAGATCAATATGGATTTTTAGGAGCAACCGTCCAAAAGATTACCAGAACGAAAATGACAGGGCTGGCGTTTATCCTCACCGGCATCGTCATTATGGTGCTTTTCTAAATAAAGGAGATCTCTGTGATTTCAGCAATTATTTTCGCATTTTCTACCGGAGTGACAAAAGTCCTCTCTCGGACGATCAACGCGAAACTGGCTTCTGAGGCCGGAACTGAGTTGAGTACAGTCGTTAATTTCATAACCGGACTCATTGTGTCCAGTCTGCTGGTGATTTTCAGCGACTCATTCCGGTTTTTTCAACAATTACCTGCCATAAAAAGCTGGAGCCTATTGGGCGGTGTAATCAGTGTGGCGGTTGTTTTGCTTTTCAACACCACTGTGAAACAAATTTCTTCTATCACGATGACATTGCTGGTATTTCTCGGGCAGGTTTTTGCGGGGATTATTCTGGATATGGTTCTTGTCGGAAGGTTTTCAACGGTCAATCTGATTGGAGGGTTTTTCACAACAATCGGCCTGATATTCATATTATTCGGTTCAAAAACGCAAAATTCTGGGCTTTCCAAAGATAAAGCCCCATGCACTTCATAACGACATTGATGACGGTGTCAAAAGTGTTTTTTACCCGCGAGATTCCCAAGCCTGCTCTTTGAGATTGGTATACAGATAAACCACAGCGGATGCGGATGAAAAGAGAAAAATTATGACAGAAGTCGCTGCTGCCAGTTCATACTCATGATAACTGGAGAAAAGCCGGCGCAGGTAAACCCCCAGCATCATCGGATGGTTCGGGCCGATCAGATAAGGGGTGGTGAAAGAGCTGATATTGCTCATGAAAATGAAAGTCATGGCAATCATGACGTCTTTGACGGAAAGCGGCAAAATCATTGAGAAAAAGACCCGCAGCCGGTTCGCGCCAACGTCACGAGCGCTTTCAATGATCGAGTCTTGAATCGCTGAAAGGGAAGAAGTCAGGATCATCGTTGCAAAGCCGATGTTGAACCAGACATTCATCAGGATGATCCCTTTCGCATTATAAAGCAGGCCGGGTTTGTAATTCTGTCCAAACAGCAACGAGATACGGTTGAGCAGCCCCGAATCACGAACGATCGTAATCATGGCATACACCGCGACCAGACTGGGGATGAATCGCGGCAACAGGTATATATTCCCGATCAGGCGGCTGATCCAATTATCGGCAAAGCGCAAATAAAGCGCCAGAATATACGAGATGATAATCGCGATCACAACGGTGATCACGGTGATCATAAAGGTATAACGGATGCTGGCACTTGAGATTTTGTCCGTGAAAAGATAGACATAATTCCCCAGCGTAAAAACGCCGGTATCGGGATCCTTGAAGCTCTGGACAAAGGTGTTCAGCAGAGGATAGATCAAAATCCCCAGGGATATCAACAACGATGGGAACAGCATCGCCGCGATAAATAAATATTTCTTCCAGGAACTTTTTTCCATAAATGATTCCCTAAAAAAGTCCGGTTGGAATCCCCTTCTCTCCATTCCGGAAAACGGAGGATCCCAACCCGGTTAACGCTTTGTTATTCGATTAATTCAGGGTAGCGATGTCGCTGTCCCAGCGCTTACTGATTTCATCGCCGAGGCTGCCGATCGAGAACACTTTGAAGCTGGCCAGGTCCAGACCTTCAACCAGGACCGCGGCATCGGAATCAATGGTCGCGACATCAATAACCGGAACCGCAAACATCAGTTCCAGGCATTTCTTCTGCCCCTCGGGGCTGATAACGTAGTTAATGAAGTCATAAGCGTCATCCGCGCCAACACCGATGGAAGGAACAGCCAGAACAACGTCGGTTCCGCCCAGTGCATAGTCTTCGAACTGATACATTTTTGTCGTGGCGGGCAGTGTACCGCTGGCGATGTTGGAAAGGGTCTGGTCAGCCCAGGCAGGAATGAGGTCGACTTCCTGGTTGATCAGCAGATCGAGCGTGCCCTGGTTTTTGTTGGGGTAAACGACCTGACCGCCGGATTTGTACAGATTCGGGTGAATTCTGGCCAGCAGTTCGAAACCCTGGTCATACTGTTCGGCCCATTTTGCGTCGTTGGACAGATAGGATTCTTCCGGCAGGAATTTGTAGATGGCCGTGCGGACAAAACCGCCGCCTGCGCCGCCGGTGCTGGGCGAGTTATAAGCGAAGCGGCCGGGATTCGCGGCGATATAAGCTTCCAGTTCGTCCCAGTTCTTCGGAGGTTCCGGCAGTCTTTCGGAATCATAGGCCAGAACGACGGTGGTGCCGCGATAAGGAACAAACTTTTCCGGGTAGAGGGAAGAGGTAATCAGGACATTTTCGAAATTCGGGATTTTGCTGAAGTCCAGATTTACAAAGAGATCTTCACTAGATCGGAAGAGCGTCGTGTAGGG
>CALCQT010000020.1 GCA_937894825.1 uncultured Anaerolineaceae bacterium | reverse complement strand
AAACTGCAATCCGGCCGCAATCTGGATGGGCGGTTGGCCGGCACGTTTGGCATTCATGCCTGTTTGTCTGTGGATGAGGAAACATTGGCGGATTGTGCCGCGGCCATTCCGGAGGGCTTCGGGTTCCATATCCACCTGGCGGAATCCCAGGAAGATGAATGGGACAGCTTGTACAAATATGGCGCCCGTTGTGGAGAGCGGCTTTACAAACACCATATTCTTGGCGAACGGTCGATTGTGGCCCATGCGGTGCACGTGGATGCGCATGAAATGGATCTTCTCAAGGAGACGGGCACCTGGATTTCTCACCAACCCCGCTCGAATATGAACAATGCGGTTGGTGCGGCGCAGGTGGAGTCGATGCTGGCCAATGGAATGAAAGTCTGTTTGGGCAATGACGGTTTTACATTTGATATGTGGAGTGAATGGAAGACGGCTTATTTCCTGCAGAAGGCCATGCACCGGGATCCGCGCCGCATGAACGGCTATGATGTGCAGGAGATGGCGGTTTATAACAATGCCAGATTGGCCGGGCAGGCCTTTGGCCATGGCGATAAATTCGGCACGATTGCGGTCGATGCGCCGGCTGACCTGATTCTGGTGGATTATGATCCGTTTACCGATCTGAACGCCGGGAATATCCCCTGGCACATCATTTTCGGGTTCCGTGAGGCGATGATCACCACAACCATTGTCGCGGGAAAAGTGCTGATGCTGGATCGAAAGCTGACCACGCTGGATGAGAAAGCGATCAATGCGCACTCCCGCGAGAAGTGTCCGGATGTTTGGAAGCGGTTCAACGCGCTGCATGGCGTAAAATAGTGTAGATTGGGTTGTGATTTATCCCCGTGTTTCCGCTCAGGGAAACACGGGTTTTTTATTGATAGAGGACTTGTTTTTTTCTTTCGCGATCAGAATGAAGCTATAATTCGAGAAGAGGTGAATCGGATGAAACAGAATTTTTGGAAACTTCAACCTGATGCTGGCGGCTACCGGCAAACGCCTGTTGAGCCATTCGGTGCGGGGTCGATTGCTGCAACCCAACCGGTAACACCGGAAGGGGCTTACACGACCTTCCGCACGTATGATCGGTTTTTCGTTTTGAATCTGTCACAGCATTTTTCCAGACTGGAAGAAACTTCGCAGCTGGCCGGACATCCGGTTCAAATCCATCGCCCGGCGTTGAAAAACATTCTTTCGACGATCATTACAGACTATGGCGAAGCTGAATCCAGACTGCGCGTCACAGTGGATTTGAGCCGGACCGTCGGTGAACTTTATGTGGCGATTGAAAGTCTGAGCGTGCCTGCGCCCGATTTGTACCAGCGTGGAATTGAAACGATCACTGAAGTGATGCATCGGGACAATCCTAAAGCCAAACTGAGCGGATTCCTGGCCAAAGCGGCCGAAACAAAACGGGAAGCAGGCAAAGACTACGAAGAAATCCTGATGGTGGACGAAAACGGCAATATTCTCGAAGGGTTGAGCAGCAATTTTTACGGCATTCGGGCTGGCAAGCTCTTAACTGCTGAGGCAGGCGTTTTATCCGGGACCACCCGCACCTATGTGCTCGGATTGGCCGGAGAGCTCGATATTCCTGTTGCTCTTGAAGCAGTGCGGCAGGATGAGATCCGGATGCTGGATGAAGCCTTTATTACCAGCACCAGCCGCTCGATTCTGCCGGTCACAGTGATTGATGGGGCAAAAGTTGGCAATGGTTTGCCCGGACCGCTGACCAGGCGGCTGATGACAGCGTTCACGGCTGATTTAAAACGGAATCTTGAGGATTTGTGAGGATGATTTTTGTGTTTCTTTTTTGCACCTGTATTGAAGAAGGTAAGGATAATTAACAAGGTACAGGCGTTCTAAATTTTGCCGTGCTTTGCACGGCAAAATTTAGAACGCCAAATCTGTCATCTCGACTCTCGAAGGTGCAGCAGGCTGCACCTTCGAGAGTCGAGATGACAGAATGTAAACGGAGACGGCAAAAACTAAAGTTCTTTTATCGAAAATTATACTTTTGACATCCACATCTTTTTGAATCATAAACAAAAAAAGGTATCTCAAATCGAGATACCCTTTTCATCATTTACTGAATTCGCCGACTAGTACTCAGGCATCGGGGCCGGAGCCGGTTTTTCGGGTTCCGGGATGTCGGTGACCAAAGCTTCGGTGGTCAGGATCATGGCTGCGATGGAAGCAGCGTTTTCCAGCGCGCCACGGGTCACTTTGGCGGGGTCAATCACGCCGCCCTCAACCATGTCGATATATTCATCCTTCAACACATCATAGCCGATACGCTTGGATTTTTTCGACTTCTGCTGGGCATGGATCTGAGCGACGACCACAGCGCCATCCTTGCCGGCGTTCTCGACGATTTTCTTCATCGGAACTTCCAGCGCCTTGCGGACAATGTTGACACCGGTCTGAACGTCTTCATCCTTGAATTTCAGGGCTTCTACTTTAGCGATGGTGGTGAGCAATGCAACGCCGCCGCCGGGGACGATCCCCTCTTCAACGGCTGCACGGGTAGCGGACAGAGCGTCCTCCACACGATGTTTCTTTTCTTTCAGCTCAACTTCGGTCGCGGCGCCAACGCGGATGATGGCAACGCCGCCGGACAGTTTCGCCAGGCGTTCCTGGAGTTTTTCGCGGTCATAATCGCTGGTGGTTTTGTCGATTTCAATCCGGATCTGATCAACGCGGGCTTTGATTTCGCCGGCGTCGCCCTTGCCGCCTACGACAGTGGTGTTGTCTTTGTCGGAGATGACTTTTTCAGCGCGGCCAAGATCGGAGAGCTGGGTTGTGTCCAGCTTGCGGCCGGTTTCTTCGGAAATAACCTGGGCGCCGGTCAGTGTGGCGATATCCTGCAGCATAGCCTTGCGGCGGTCGCCGAATCCGGGGGCTTTGATCGCCAGAACGTTCAGCATACCACGCAGTTTGTTAAGGACCAGTGTGGCCAGCGCTTCGCCGTCGATATCTTCAGCGATGATGACCAGGTCGCGTTTGCCGGTCTGAACCAGTTTTTCGAGCGCAATGATGGACTCCATTTTGTCGTTGTCGGTCATGAAATAAGAGCTGATATAGCCGCGGTCGAATTTCATACCTTCGACAAACTCGGTCTCGAACTCGAGGCCTTTGGATTCTTCAACGGTGATGACGCCGTCTTTGCCGACTTTGTCCATCACGTCAGCGATCAGGTTGCCGATGTTCTCGTCCTGAGCGGAGATGGTCGCAACGTTCGCGATGGCGGTTTTGGTGGTAACTTCGATGGATTGGGCTTTGATTTCGTCAGAGACGGCTTTCGCGGCGGCTTCAATCCCGCGCTTCAGCAGCATCGGATTCGCGCCGGCAGCCAGTGTTTTCAGGCCTTCGCTCACGATTGCGTGCGCCAGAACGGTTGAGGTGGTGGTGCCGTCACCGGCGATGTCATTGGTTTTCGAGGCGGCTTCTTTGAGGAGCTGAGCGCCCATGTTTTCGAATGGATTGGGGAGTTCAATTTCTTTTGCGACAGTAACGCCGTCATGTGTAACGGTCGGTGAGCCATATTTGCGGTCGATCGCAACATTGCGGCCTTTCGGGCCGAGGGTGGTTGCGACGGCGGTTGCGACAGCATCAATACCGACTTTCAGACTTTTTCGAGCTTCTTCACTAAACAGTAATTGCTTTGCCATGGTTAATAATTCTCCTTGAGTTCCTTGTAAAAATTATCCGACGATCGCGAGGATGTCGCTCTCGCGCAGAATAAGCAGCTTTTTGCCGTCAACTTTGATTTCAGTGCCCGCGTATTTTGCATACAGTACGACGTCGCCAACGGTCACATCCAGCGCGATCCGATCGCCTTTCTCATTGCGATCGCCAGGTCCGGCGGAAAGGAGGGTGCCCTTCTGCGGTTTTTCTTTTGCGGTTTCAGGAAGAACGATGCCACCGGCGGTGATGTCTTCTTCTTCAATCGGTTCGACAACGATACGATTTCCTAACGGCTTCAAATTCATTTTACCCCTCCAAATTTTGTTTGTATTAGTAGTCTTTTCTCATTTTAGCACTTAAAATGGATGAGTGCTAATCCGGGGTTTATAATAATCCGGTGAAAAAGGATTGTCAAGATGTTTTAATTCTTTCTTACAAAACTCTAATACATTTTACGGTATTCTGAATTTTGTTGGGCGGAGCCCAACAAAATTCAGAATACCCAAATCTCAGGGAATTTCTTCCGCGCTGAGGGCACAACGGAAACCGAGGTCATACGTATAAGCATAGGTATTCGCTTTGTTGCGGGCGGTAATCGCTTTATTGGGAAAACTATAAGCCCAGGAGAATCCGCGGACTGCATGTTCCTCGCCTTCGGCGGCTCCGAGGGGATTTTGAGCCGGGCTGTTGGCGTAGTAATCCCGGTCAAAACGGTCGGCGGTCCATTCCCAGACGTTTCCACCCATATCCATGGCACCATACGGGCTTTGTCCTTCGGGGAAGCTGCCTACTTTTTCCGTGTCACCGTCCTGCAGGCGGTTTATGTTCATGAGAAGATCCGTTTCTTCGCTGTTTCCCCAGGGATAAACCTGACCAGCAGTTCCGCGGGCTGCTTTTTCCCACTCGGCTTCGCTTGGCAGCCGTTTTCCGACCCAACTGCAGTAATAGGACGCCTGATTCCAATCCACATAGATGACCGGATAGTCGGCGAAGTCAGGGTTTCCATAGTAGCTTTCCCGGGTTTTGCTGCCGCCTTGTCTGGGTTGGACGCAGTAGCCCGAAGCGACGCATTTCGCAAACTGCGCGTTGGTGACCTCATATTTGTCGATCCAATAGGCATCAAGCGTCACTTCATGCTGCGGTTTTTCCCAGTTCATGGCCAGTGCGTCATCTTCGGCGGCGCCCATGAGGAACAGGCCGGCCGGCACGAAGACCATTTCGGATTGGTCCAGCCCGTTTCCTTTGGGCTGCGCTGCCGTATCCGGTTCCGGTGTGCTTTTTTCGAGCAGGGTTTCAAATCGAGCAATATCCTCAGTTGAGATGATGCCGGAGGATGTGTTTTGCGCCCATGTTTGTTGCGGGACAGAAAGCGTAATGAGGAACGCGATCAGGCAGATGGCTGACTGCATTGCGTGTTTGTGAAGGTCTTGAAGAGATTGGATTTTCATAAATTTCCTTTCGTTTGTTGCGTCTGGTGCTGCGGCTGCGATTTAATGAGACCATAAAATATTCTACTCAGAAATTGTAAATAAGTGAAATAAGGCAACCCGCTTTACAACCTTGCGCTTCCCGAATACAATCAGCGCATGAAATTTGACGTTTTTTCCCTCTTGCCGCAGGTCTTCCACGATTATTTAAACAGCAGTATTCTGCTGAAAGCGATTGAAAATAAGCTGATCGCGGTGGATGTGCATGACATTCGTGATTGGGCTCCCGGAAAGCATCATGTGACGGATGAACCGCCCTATGGCGGTGGGGGCGGGATGGTGATGAAGCCGGAACCGGTATTTAACGCTGTGGAGGCCGTGCTGGGGAATCCCCCGGTCTGTCCGCTGATCCTGTTGACGCCACAGGGGAGGCTGTTCACGCAGAAGGATGCGCAAACTCTGGCGGAACTCCCGCGGTTGGCGCTTCTGTGCGGGCGTTATGAGGGCTTTGATGAGCGGATCCGGCAGCATCTGGTGACGGATGAGATCTCGATTGGGGATTATGTGCTGACAGGTGGCGAATTGCCTGCGCTGGTGCTGATCGATGCGATCAGCCGCAACTTACCGGGCGTATTGGGCGACCCGGACGGAGCGTGGGATGATTCTCATGCCGGCGGGTTGCTGGAATATCCGCATTATACGCGGCCGGCTTCGTATCGTGACTGGGAAGTTCCGGAGGTGCTGCTCAGCGGTAACCATGCGCGGATCGCTGCCTGGCGGCGGGAAGAGTCACTGCGGCGGACGCTGGCGCGCCGGCCGGAGCTGCTCAATGAGGCGGAACTCTCCGCTGCCGATCTCAAAACGCTGCGGGCGCTGGGCTGGACTCCGGACGGGGTTGTTGCGGAAGAGGATAATCAGCCGGACTGATTGTACTTTTGTCATGGATGTCAAAATCACAGTTGTTCAGTAACCATATGACTTGTAGGAGCGATCATCCCCGCCAGGGTGCTTCGCGATGATCGCTCCTACAAGTCGCGCGTATAGAAGGGGGTTTGTATGCCGTTTCGAAATCTGACTTTTGACAGCTTAATCTTTTTCGGGTTGTGCCTGATAATTGGATAGAAATTCTTCTGCGAAAGCCGTATAGCTTCCGTTCAGGATGGCTTTGCGTGCCCGACGGACCAGTTCTTCGAGGACATGGATGTTATGGATTGAAAGCAGTGTCCCGGACAGCATTTCTTTCACCATTAGCAAATGACGAATGTATGACCGACTGAAGTTACGGCAGGCATAGCAGGTGCAGCCTTCTTCGATCGGAGCTGGATCTTTTGCATAGGCGGCGTTGATCAGATTCATGCGGCCGGTGAAGGTCATGGCCGCGCCGTGACGTGCCAGGCGGGTCGGCAGCACACAGTCAAAAATGTCGATGCCGCGCAGAATGCCATTGATCAGATCCTCCGGGGAACCAACGCCCATCAGATAGCGTGGTTTTTCCGCAGGCAACAGCGGTGTAGTGATATCAAGCATGGTGTGCATCTCCGCTTTGGTCTCACCGACCGAAAGGCCGCCGATGGCGAAACCGGGCAGATCATATGATGAGACAAACGCGGCTGATTCAGTTCGCAGATCCGCGAAAACGCCACCCTGGACAATGCCGAACAGTGCCTGATCCGGGCGTTTTTTTGCCTGGAAACAGCGTGCCAACCAGCGGTGCGTGCGGGCCATTGCACGTTTATTGTATGCGTAGTCAGATGGGTCGGCGCATTCATCGAAGGCCATGATAATGTCCGCGCCCAACTTTTCCTGGGTCGCGATGGCGCTTTCGGGTGTGAAGCGGTGCATTGAGCCGTCGATGTGGCTTTTGAAGGTGACGCCGTCTTCGTCAATTTTCCGTAATTCATTCAGTGAAAAGACCTGAAATCCGCCTGAGTCCGTCAGGATCGGCTTGGGCCAGGACATGAAGTTGTGCAGTCCGCCCATTTCAGCGATCAGATCCGCGCCGGGGCGCAGGTAGAGATGGTAGGTGTTGGCGAGCACCAGGCTGGCGCCCAGTTCTTCCAAATGGGCTTGCGTGAGCGATTTAACGGTGGCCTGGGTGCCGACCGGGGCGAAGATGGGGGTCGGGATGGGGCCGTGGGGGGTGTGGAAAATGCCGGCGCGGGCATTGCCGTCCGTGGCGAGCAATTCGAAGGAAAATGGCTTGTCTGTCATAGCAGAGGCAATTTTACCATTGATATGATAAGTGGGTTTCATTGTCTTTGTGCAGAGCGCAAAGACAATGAAACCCACTTCCAGGCATAATCGCTAATCGGTAATCAGGCCTATTAATTCCGTTTGAAAGCTTGCTTGATGTAAGGCAAGGATATCACTAACACCATCAGTGTCATCACGATTGAGCCGGCAGAACTGAAGCCGATTTTGTAGTTGCCGACGCCGTAATTGTAGATATACTGGGTGATGGTGGCGGTCGTGTTGGCCGGACCACCGCGGGTCAGGATGTTGACCTTGTCAAACAGTCGAATTGAGTCGATCGAGCGCAGCAGCACCACCAGCACGATCCCGCTCAGGATATTGGGCAGTGTCACAAACAGGAAGACCTGGATCGCATTGGCGCCGTCGATCTGCGCTGCCTCATATTGGGAGACGGGAACGGACTGCAGCGAGGCGTAAATCAACAGAAATGCAAAAGGCATGTATTGCCAGACGTCGATCGCCAAAATGCAGTAAAAGGCCGTGTTGACGTCATTCAGCCAGTTGACCTGCGCGGCGCCGAGCGATGTGAGGATTTGATTGAAGATGCCATAGTTGTTGGAGAGCATGATGCGCCAGATCAGCGCGACCGTCACCGGCGGCAGGATCACCGGCAGCAGAATCAGCGTCCGCAGCACTTTCTGCCCGCTGCCCAGGCTGTTAATCAGCAGCGCCACCAGCAGGCCGAACAGCGTTTCGATGACGACTGCCAGGACCATGAATTTCAGCGTATTGCCGAGCGCCTGCTGAAAATAAGGATCGGCCAGAATTTTGAGATAATTATCAAATTTGATGTACTTGATGGCCTTTGGTTTCAGCATGTTGAAGTTTGTGAAACTGTAGAAAATCGTAAACCCAAGCGGAAAGGCGGTCAACAAGGCCAGGACCAAGACCGTTGGCAGGGACATCAAGTACGAAAAAACTTTGTTTTGTTTCAAAATACCTCAAAAAAAGGGGAATTGGAGATTTATTTGTTTTCGCTTAGCGAAAACAAATAAATCTCCAATTCTTATTGGATCAGACTAAAAATTACTCGGCCATGGCCGCTTCAATGGCGGTGGTTGCGTCGGTCAGAGCCTGTTCGACAGTTTTGACGCCGGAGATGGCGCTGGAAAGCTCGGCACCCAGAGCGGTTTCAACGTTCGACCACAGCGCGGTGCGCGGGCGGACGACGGAGTTGTTGGTTCCGTCCATCAGGGTCGGGAAATAGGCATATTTGGCGACCAGTTCCGGATCGCTCAGGACGCTGGCGCGGGTCGGAACACCACCAACTTCGGCGCCGATCTTCTGGCTTTCGGCAGAGGTGACGAACTTCAGGAATTCCAGTGCCAGTTCTTTGTTGGCGGAATTGGCGGTGACGGCCATCATCCAGTTGCCGATCATACCGGAACCATTGACTTCGGCATCCGCATCGCGTTTGCCCGGGATCGGAGCGTAGGCGGCGTTGGCGGTTTCACCGGAGATGTACCAGGAAGGCCAGCCGAGGGACATGGCAGCGTTACCGTCGGAGACAGCTGCGACGATATCGTTCTTTTCGTAGTTCGCGCCGTTGTTGAGCAGTTCAATGTAGAGTTCCAGCGCGGCTTTGGCTTCTTCAGAGTTGATGGTGACATTCCAGTCAGCATCGAAAACGTCACCGCCGAAGGCCCACAGGATCGGCAGGAAATCGCTGACGATCGGGTTGCCCTGTTGGCCGCGGATCACGTAACCGATGGTTCCATCGGCAGTGAATTCTTTGGCGATTTCGAGGACGGTGGCCCAGTCGGTAGGAACTTCCAGCGATTTCGCGTCAAAGAGCGCTTTGTTGTAGAAGAAGAGCATCACGTTGCCGGAGAAAGGCAGCGCATAGACATCACCTTCGCCATAAGGTTCCTTGCCGATGGCGCGGGACGCGGCGAGAAAATCTTCGTCTTCAACGTAACCCAGTTCGGTCAGGTTGGCCATCAGCTCATTTTCGGCAAATTCCGGCATCCAGGGATCGTCAATCATGAACAGGTCCAGTTCGCCGGTGGCGTTCAGAGAATCCAAACCGATTTTCTGTTTCAGGTCGGCAGCTTCCAAGCCCAAAATTTCAATTTTCACGTTGTTGGCAGCTTCAAATTCGGCTTTCACCGCATTCATGGCGTCAACATGGGAACCGCCACGGGCGGCGATGGTCAATGTGGTCGGTTCCTGCGCGGAAACCGGCGCTAAAACAAATACAAACAGAAGTAACAACGATAAAACAACGGACTTTTTCATTTTTCCCTTTCAAAAAACGTCAAACGAATTGATTCCCAAAAAGAGTACCGAAGCAACTCTTTCCTTATAAATGATGGAGCGATTTTTTCCACAACGAAAGAAAATCATTCTTTGACAGCCCCGCTCGACAGCCCTTTAATCAGATAATTTTGCGCAAATACGACAAATAACAAAATCGGGATCAGCGATAACACGCCGCCGGCAGCGATCAAGCCGTATTCCGTCAGTTCCTGCTCTGAATTCAGCGTCGCAAGTACCAGGGGGATGGTGTAGTTTTGCGGGCTTTGCACAAAAATCACACCGTACAAATATTCATTCCACGATGTCATAAAGGCCAGAATGGCGACGGAGGCGATCCCGGGGGAAACCAACGGCAGGATGATCTTCAGCAGTAACTGCCATTCGGAAGCGCCGTCAATGCGCGCGCTGTCCTCCATCTCTTCCGGGGAGTTTTTGAAATAAGTAATCATGAACCAGACGATAAACGGGATGTTGATCATCACATGCGCCGAGATGATCGGAATTTTGGTCCGGATCAGTTGCAGCCGGGTCATGATGAAATAGAGCGGAATGGCAAAGGCGATCGGCGGCAGAATTCTGACCAACAGGATCCAGAACAACGAAGCGTTTGATCCCGGGATCTGCAGCCGCCTGCGGGATTGTACATACGCCATAGCCAATCCGAACGCAAGCGCGACAGCCAGCGAAATGAATGTGACCTGGACGCTGTTGAGCAACGCTCTGCCGAATTCTTTCTCCGCGAACAATTTTCTGAAGTGTTCCAGTGAGAAAGATTGTGGAAGGAGCGGCAGGCGGGATTGTACTTCCGCGGAGTTACGAATTGAAAGTGAAATCATCCAGTAAATCGGGAACAATGTCCAGATCAACAGGATTCCGATCAGAAGGATTTTTAACCAATTCCTTTTTTTACTCATAACGATCTTTTTACGCGACTCCAACCTGTTTGATGATACCCGTATATGTTTATGAAAACATTTACGAAATGTATCGGGAATGTAAATCCTGCGGCGCTATGATTTTTTTGCATTGGTTTTTGCCAGAAACTTCTCGCTGTCCACGATAAAGCGTTCGTGGGTACCGCTGCCGATCAGTCCGTCTTTGTCGCTGACGGTCAGCTTGAAAACCAGGCGTTTCCGGTCGATTTCGATCAACTCGCTCTCACAGGTCACGGTCAATCCGATCGGTGTAGCCGCAAGATGCTGAATGTTTAACGCGGTGCCGACTGTCGTTAAGCCGGGGGCTAACCCCGCCTCGACGCTTTTCCGTGCGGTTTCTTCCATAAAAGCAACCATGGATGGTGTTCCATAAACTTCCAGTGCGCCGCTGCCGCGAGCCGCGGCGGTTTTGTCTTCCGTTACCACTTCTGTTCGGTGACCCTTGATTCCTGTAGTCAGTTCCATAGTCTCTGCTCCGGAAATAGAATTGTATTGTGAGAATATCTCACTTCATGTGATTGCAAACGATTACCGTATTCTATTATAAAGGATATTCCGGATGGAAACTTATGGGCGTCCATATTCGGACAGCTTATCGGTTTTATCATCGAAAATTGAACGGTTGTCAGGGATGGATGTATAATTCAAAGAAACAATTAACTTCATGATCTGCTTATGCAGCTGAATTTGGGAGAAAACGTTTAATGGCAAAAAAATATATTTTTGTTACGGGTGGTGTTGTGTCCGGGATCGGAAAAGGCATTACGGCAGCATCTTTGGGTCGGCTTTTAAAGGCGCGTGGATTAAGAGTTGCGGCGCAGAAGCTGGATCCTTATATCAATGTGGATCCTGGTACCATGAGCCCGTTTCAACATGGTGAGGTTTTTGTTACGGAGGATGGTGCTGAAACAGACCTTGACCTGGGCCATTACGAGCGGTTTATTGATGAGAATTTGAATAAGTTCTCTAACCTGACAGCCGGAAAAGTATATTGGAATGTATTGAACAAAGAGCGAAACGGCGAATATCTGGGTGAAACAGTTCAGGTTATCCCCCATATTACGAACGAGATTAAATCTTTTATTTATGCGGTTGGGAAAAAATCGAACGCGGATGTGGTCATCACTGAAGTCGGCGGTACGACCGGTGATATCGAGTGTCAGCCATTCCTTGAAGCAATCCGCCAGGTCGCACTGGAAGCCGGTCCGGAAAACTGCCTGGTGATCCACGTTACCTTGGTTCCATATCTGGAAAGCTCCGGGGAGCAAAAATCCAAGCCGACGCAGCATTCGGTGAAAGAATTGCAGTCGATGGGGATCAACCCAAAAATCATTGTGTTACGCTGTGACCGGCCGATTGAACCTTCGATCCGGCAAAAAATCTCCCTTTTCTGTAATGTAAAAGAAGATTGCGTGATTGAAAATCAGACCATTCCGGTTCTGTATAAAGCGCCGTTGCTGCTCGAAAAGAATCATTTTTCGGAAATTGTTTGCCGGGAACTGGGTCTGAATACGCCGAAGCCGGATTTAGAAGACTGGAAGAAAATGATCCAGCGTATCGAAGGCCGGGACAAAACGGTGAAAATTGCGCTGGTTGGGAAATATATTAAACTTCATGACGCTTACCTGTCAGTGACCGAAGCGCTTTATCATGCCGGTTATGAGCTGGGCGCGGAAATCGAAATTAACTGGGTGGACTCCGAATTTGTTGATCCGTCGAATGTTGAAGCACTGCTTTCAGCATGTGCGGGGGTGTTGATCCCCGGCGGGTTTGGCGTCCGTGGCGTGGAAGGGAAATTGCTGGCGGCTCAATTTGCGCGTGAGCATAATGTTCCTTATTTGGGATTATGCCTTGGGATGCAGATTGGGGTGATTGAATTTGCTCAGCACGCGTGCGGCTTGGCCGGTGCGAATTCGAAAGAATTTGATGAGGATGCGGAACATCTGGTGATTGATTTCATGCCGGATCAGAATAACGAGATCCCGAAAGGCGGGACGATGCGCCTCGGCAGTTATCCTTGCCGGATCGTTAAAGATACCAAAATGGCCCAGTGTTATAAATCGGAGATCATTACCGAACGACACCGCCACCGGTATGAGTTTAACAATGTTTATCGGGAACTTGTTGAAAAAAATGGGATGGTCATCAGCGGGACTTCGCCGAACGGTGAAATCGTCGAAACGATTGAAATCCCCGGCAATGATTTTTATGTCGGCGTGCAATTTCATCCGGAGTTCAAGAGCCGTCCGAATCGGGCGCATCCGCTTTTCCTCGGATTTATCCGTGCCGCGTTGGAAAAACAGGAAAACTAACGAACTGGAATTTTTGATAATGAGGCTCTGTTTTCTGAATGAAAACAGAGCCTTTGCCATTTATTGACACTCCAATTACTATTGGCTATCCGGCTCAATCACCATAATATGCTTTTTTGTACAGACCTTCCAGCTCCGAAATCAACGGATAGCGCGGATTGGAATTGGTGCACTGATCCTCAAATGCGCGCTCGGACATCGGAGGAAGGCTGCTTCCTCAATGCCGCACGCCTGGATGGTCATCGGGATGTTGACGCGCTGGATCAGATTGCGGACTTCCCGGACCAGGTTTGCGACCTGCTCCTCCTGGGTGCTGCCGCCAAAACCCATAAACCGCGAGATTTGAGCGTATTTCTCGTCGGCAATGAATTCCGCGTATTTCGGGAACGTGGTGAATTTTGTCGGCGGCTGCGAATTGTAGTGGATCACATGTGGGAGCAGGATGGCGTTAGCGCGGCCGTGCGCAATATGGAATTCGCCGCCCAGCTTGTGCGCCAGTGAGTGGTTGATGCCCAGGAAGGCGTTGGTGAAAGCCATCCCGGCGATACAGGACGCGTTATGCATCTTTTCCCGGGCAATAGTATCTGTGGGGTCTTCCCAACTGCGCGGCAGATAATTGAATACCATTTCGATTGCTTTCAGCGCCAGACCATCTGTGTAATCCGATGCCAGGACAGAGACATACGATTCGATTGCATGGGTGAGCACGTCCAGCCCGGTGTCCGCTGTGATTGTTTTCGGCATGGTCGCCACGAATTGCGGGTCAATGATGGCCACATCCGGCGTCAGTTCATAGTCCGCTAACGGATATTTGATATTGCCGTTCTTCTTGTCGGTGATGACGGAGAATGAGGTGACTTCAGAGCCGGTTCCGCTGGTTGTTGGGATCGCAACCAGTTGGGCTTTTTTCCCCAGGTTGGGGAAATGAAAAGCTCTTTTGCGTATATCCATAAATTTCAGACGCAGACCGTCAAAGCTGGTCTCCGGATTTTCATAGAAGAGCCACATGCCCTTTGCCGCGTCAATGGCGGAACCGCCGCCCAACGCAATGATTACGTCCGGTTGGAACCGCTGCATGGCCTGAACACCACGTTCGATTGTTTCGACAGAGGGGTCTGACTCCACTTCCGAAAAGATCTCAAACTGGACATGCTGCGGACGCTTTTGCAGATAATAGATGGCCTTCTCAATATAGCCTAATTTAAGAATGCCGGGATCCGTCACGATGAATGCGCGGGAGATATTGGGCATCTTTTCCAGGTATTGGATGGATCCGTTTTCAAAATAAATTTTCGGTGGAATTTTGAACCACTGCATATTGACTCTCCTCTTGGCGATTCGTTTTTTGTTGATCAGGTTGACCGTTGAGACATTCGCGGTGGTCGAGTTTCTGCCATAAGAACCGCAACCCAATGTCAAAGATGGTGTATTGGTGTTGTAAATGTCACCAATTGCGCCCTGTGAGGAGGGGGAGTTGACGATGATGCGGCCGACCTTCATTTCATGTCCATAGCGAACCGTGAGGTCGGTGTCGTCACTGTGAATCACAGCGGAATGTCCGAGACCACCCAGGTCCAGCATTTTCTTTGCGAAGCGGAATCCTTCGGCTTCATTTTCACAAACAAAGTAAGCCAATACCGGCGATAATTTCTCAAATGACAGTGGATATTCGCGCGAAGGTTCGGGAAGCTTTGCGAGCAGAATTTTTGTGCCTTCCGGGACGGATATGCCGGATTTCTGTGCGATTTCTGCCGCCGGATGTCCGACAGCCGCGGCATTAACGGCCATTTTTTCAGGCAGAATCACATAATTGGAGACTTTTTCGGTCTCTTCCGCATTCAGAAAATAACAATTGTTGGCCTTCATGAAGGATTCAAATTGTTCCTGAATCTCCTGATCGACGATAACGGCCTGTTCTGATGCGCAAATCATGCCGTTATCGAAAGTTTTTGAGATAATCAGATCCGTGCAGGCCCGGTTGACATTGACGTTTTTGTTGATGTAGCAGGGCACATTTCCGGGGCCAACGCCGAGCGCTGGTTTCCCGGCGCTGTAGGCTGCCCGGACCATGCCGCTGCCGCCGGTGGCCAGAATCAGCGAAACGCCGGGGTGATTCATAAGCAGCTCGGTTGCTTCGACTGAAGGCGTTTCGATCCACTGAATGCAGTGTTCCGGCGCGCCATGTTTAATCGCAGCTTCTTTCAGGATTCGGGCGGCCTCTACCGAGCTTTTCTGCGCGGAGGGGTGGAATCCGAAGATGATCGGGTTGCGGGTTTTGATACAGATCAGGCTCTTAAACATGGTGGTCGAGGTCGGGTTGGTCACCGGTGTGACGCCGGCTACGACGCCGACCGGTTCGGCAACTTCAATGTACCCTTCCAGTTCATTTTCTTCGACCACGCCGACCGTCTTCTGTTTCTTGATCGAGTGCCAGATATATTCGGTGGCAAAGATGTTTTTGATATCTTTGTCTTCAATGATCCCGCGTCCGGTTTCTTCATAAGCCATCTTTGCGAGCGGAAAATGGTTGCTTAACCCGGCCAATGTCATGGCATATACAATTTCATCGACTTTCTGCTGGTCCATGCTCATAAAGTCACTGAGCGCAGTTTCAGCACGGCTTACCAGATCGTCGATCGTACGATTAATCTCATTTTTTTCCGGAACTGTTTTGTTTTGTTCCTTCATCCATTCCTCCATAAGAAATGATTATTGATCCGGGCTCAAAAGAGAAATATGCCCGAAACGGTGGTTTGTTACAAATTTCACTTATTTATAAATGGATTTTTCGTGGTGTCAATGGCTTATTGTGAAAAATATTACAAACTGAATGTTGTCTGTAAGTGATGATTCGGATTTCAAATTGAAGCATTGTCGGCAATTGATAAATAATCCGCTATTTTGTCATGTCGACTCTCGAAAAAGCGTGCAAACGCTTTTTCGAGGTGGAGACAACTTCTATCAGAATTATGGGTCTGGATTTTTCCGGAATGAGGTTATTTGCAAAAATTCTCCAGAGATCTTTGGAAGCTTTGATATTTGGAGAAAATAACAGGCTAATTGCGCTTGAGGGTCTCTCCGCCTCAGATAATCTCTTCGGTACCGAAGAGATTATCTGAGAGTCGAGATGACATTAA
>CALCQT010000019.1 GCA_937894825.1 uncultured Anaerolineaceae bacterium | reverse complement strand
GCAATCAGTGCTTTCTCCGGGGCCCGTCCGGACAGGGCTGTTTGCGTACTGTGCAGCATTTCCAGCGTGGCGCGGTAGTTTTCTTCCTCTTGCCGCACCTCCGCACTTTTTGAAAAATTGAAAATCAGTCCGAATCCGGCCGCAACGGCGACCACCACCCCGATCAGGGGCAGTATCCGCCGGAATGGCGGAGCGGGCTTGCGGTCTTTTTCGGCGCGTTTGGCAGCGGAAGACCTTCGCCGTTCCCTTTGGGAACGGGAGAAACTTTCAAAGGGGGCAGCCTCAGCCGGTTGCGGTTTGGGAAGACCGGGGTCGGCGGCGAGGGTACCGGGCGCAGTGTCCAGCGTGAGCGCGGTTTGTTCGTCGCTTTGTGTTTGGGGAGCGGCGATGGATTTCTGACGGATGGCATTAAAGAGGTCGATGCCGTCCATAAATTGGACAGCCGGGTCCGGTGAAAGGCAGCGCCGGATGATTTCGACGATCTCCGTCGGCGTCTCGGATTGATTTCGGGAAAGGGCTGTTTCATAGTAGGCGTAGGCCTCATATATTTCGCCGCCTCCGGCGATTCCATACGGGGTCAGACTGGTAAATAACTCGACCAGAATGACGCCCATCGCATAGACATCCGCCGAAAACTGCGATCTGCCGGGCTCTCCCGCATTCGGCTCATGATATAATTCCAATCTGGAATCAAAAGCGGAAGGCAGGGATAGCAATGACAGGTAACCATCACCCGAATCACTGATTAGGATATGGGATGAATCCAATTTTTCAAGCACCAATTTTTGGTCATGCATCGCGGCCAGCGCGGCTGTGATGTTATCCGCAATTTTGATTGCCTGAGCGAGCGCCATCGGACGTCCATAATCACTGAGAAAATCATACAATGATATTCCGGGAGTAAAATTCTGCCGAAGCAGCAACCCCTGCGGGGTTAGCTCCGGCTCATAGAATGGAATCACGTTCGGATGGCTGAAATTTGCAAATTGTTGTGCCTTGTACTGAATTGCAAAGAAAGCTTTGGCAGAAATCTCATTTTCATCGGTCTGAATCAGTTTTAACTGATACATTTTTTGGTCAGACGATGAACGGCCTGTCATGAATAGACCGGTGCTGTCTTTTCCGATTTCCTCAAGACGTTGATACTTTTCGTAGCTCATTATTGACAATCCTTATCGCGATTCACATCATTCCATATTGATTTTTCGGACGCCTTTGTGTTTTTCGCCGGAATTTAACCTGACTCCTTATTTGAAGGACCCGGACGATAATTCCGCCGTGACGATAGCCAAAGCCGGGCCGGAACAAAGGTCTCTAAGAATTATAGTTGATTAAGATGCGGGAAATCCACTGCGTGAACGGCAGTGGGAATTCGGAATGCGGTTAATCTCCGCTTTTTTTGAATCTCCCGGAGGAGGAAGTCTGTGCTTAAAATAAATAATATTCATAAAAAATACGGGACCCGGCAGGTCCTGAGTCAGATAAATCTTTCATTGACCGGCGGCGAACGAGCCGCCATCCTGGGGCCGAACGGCAGCGGGAAAACAACGCTGATGCGGATTATTGCCGGACAGGAGAAGCCGGATCAAGGCAGCGTTCAATTTACGCCTTCCACTTTAAAGTGGCACGCTATGCCGCAGGATCGCCGTTTCCCGGAAGGAACGCGCCTTCGAGATGTGCTTCAGCAGGAGGAGCGGGATCCGGCTGAACTGGAGGCTACCCTGGAAATACTGTCCCGGCGGCTCAGCGTGGCCCCGCAGGATGAGGCTTTGCAGGAGGCTTTTGACCGTACCCTTTCCGCTTTGACCTCCCATGAGCGGGATCAGGACGCGGTTTTGAAGATCCTGCCGGTTTTCGCGTTGGAAGCCTTTACATTGGACACGCCGGTCGCGATCCTGAGCGGCGGCCAGCGGGCCAGGCTGTGTCTGGCGGCGGCCGTTTTGTCCGGGGCACAGCTTTTGCTGCTGGACGAGCCGACCAATGATCTGGATGAGCCGATGCTGGAATGGCTGGAGAACTGGTTCCTGACATTTACTGGCGCGATTCTGTTTGTCTCGCATGACCGGGCCTTTCTGAACCGGACGGCGACCGAAATTCTGGAACTGGACCCGCACACGCACACGCTTACGCTTTATCCCGGAAATTATGATGATTGGCTGGAACGAAAAAACGCGGAGAGAGGGGCGGCGCTGGCCGCTTGGACACGGCAGCAGAGCGAAATCGGAGCGTTGCGGGATGCCGTGCAGCAATTGCGGGCCAACGCGAAATTTCGTCGCGGCGGTAAAGCCGACAGCGGCGATAAATTTATGACCGGGTTTTTCGCCAACCGCAGCAAGGGAACCGTGAAACGGGCGACGAAGATCGAAGAGCGTTTGGATAAAATCCGGACGGATGAAAAACTGGAAAAGCCGGGCCGGCACTGGAAGATGAAGATGGATTTTCTGCCCGTCAATGAGACCGGCATGCGGGTGCTTGAACTGCGGGACCTGACGGTCGGCTATGATGATGCTGCACTGATTTCCGATATCGACCTTTCCCTTTGGAAGGGACAAAAATGTGTGCTGGCGGGACCGAACGGATCGGGCAAGACCACCCTGATCCGCACCATCATGGGGGAACTACCGCCGTTGGCCGGCGCGGTTCGCTTCGGCGCCAATGTGCATCCCGGGTTGATGAGCCAGGGGCTGCAGGCTGCGCAATTTACGAAAAATGCCTTTGAGACCATTCAGGCGGTTTCGGCTTTGAATGAGACCGAAATCAGGCGTTTTCTGTCCTATTACCTGTTTTTCGATGATGAGGTATTCATTCCATCCGAGGTTCTCTCGAACGGACAGGCCGCCCGGCTGATGCTGGCGGAAATGGCGGTCCGGGGCGTCAATTTTCTGATCATGGATGAACCGTTAAATCATCTGGATATAGCGTCCCGCGAGCAGTTTGGCGATGCGGTGATCAATTTTCCGGGCGCTGTCCTGGCGGTCGTCCATGACCGCTATTTTATGGATCGCTTTGCCGAGGTTATCTGGCGCGTGGATCACGGCCGGATCCGTATACAATGAAGTGATGAAACGGTTTTTCCTGTTCTGCGTATATAGAATCAGGAAAGAAAAGCGGATTTTTTGTAGACAGGGTCGGTGTGAAACCGACGAAGGAGCAGCATGGATAACGATATTGAAAATATCATTGAATCGATTAAATCAGGCCTGAAAAAAGGGGCGGACGCGGTATCTGAAGAGTTTGAAAAGAGTCAGATCCTCGGAAAATATAAGGATTCCGAGGATGTCGTCGCGGATATTCTGGATGACGCAGGGAAAGCGGTGAGCAGCGTGGTGGATAAGATCGCTGATAAAACCGAGCCGGTCATCAAAAAGACCAAAGCTCAGATTTATGAGCGGTTTTATGAAGAATATAAAAAGGCCGGTGCGCCTTATGGCGATACCCATGAAGGATTTCTGCAGTGGACGGATGAACGGGAGACCGCCATCCGCAACAGCGTGGATGATGGATTGGAAAAGGGCCGTTCGGCGATCCTGAAGGGCGTCGAGAAGGCAAAGGGGTTTGTGGATAATGAGATCGGAAAACACGAAAAGGCTTCCGATACCGTTGTGGACAGCATGCCGGAAGAAGTGAATATCAGTCACAGTGAAGATGATTCCGCCGCGGATGAAGAAAAATAACCGTCCGGGTTGCATCGGTTCCGGTCAAACAAAGCGCGTCACCGTTTATCGTGACGCGCTTTGTTTATCGCTTGTTTACTGACGCTTCGTTTCGCTATCCTTCCTGGGGCTCGGATTCCG
>CALCQT010000018.1 GCA_937894825.1 uncultured Anaerolineaceae bacterium | reverse complement strand
GCGGATGTTATCTTTATTTACGCAAATGAAGTTGGTTTGGGCGGGATCCAGGCTGCCGCTGAAAAAGGTGTTAAATTTGTCGGTTTTTCAGGTGATCAGACAACGGTCGATCCGGAAACTGTCGTCGCTTCGGTTAATTTCGATTTCAAAGTCTTTTACACCTGGGCGGTGCAGAAATTCCTGGATGGCGAATTGGAAGGGAATACGGTGCATGAAGCCGGTATTTCGGAAGGGCTTTTTGTTCCGATCTTTACAGATAATGTGAGCCAGGAGATCCAGAACAAGGTTGCTGATAAAATCGAAGAATATAAAGCCGGCGGCATTGATTTGACTGCGTTATTCTAAACGAATTTGAATTCGATGAGACATCAAATCTTCCGTAGTTTTTTGAGACGGTTGATATGAATCAGGAATTAGCGGCGTCGTTGGTTTGACGCCGCTGATTTTCTTAAAAATGGCGAAAATATGAAACTACCTTTCGTAGAATTGAAAAATATTACCAAGTACTTTTCTCAGGTGATTGCGAATAAAGATGTTTCGTTTGCAATTTATCCGGGAGAAGTCCTTGCTTTGCTTGGGGAAAATGGCGCCGGAAAAAGTACAGTGATGAAAATTCTGTATGGACTTTATCGAGCCGATTTCGGAACGATCCTGATCGATGGGGAAATAAAGAGAATCCATTCCCCGAGAGATGCGATGGCACTGGGGATTTCGATGATCCAACAGCATTTTTCGCTCGTGCCCGCTCATACGGTTACAGAGAATATCATTCTTGGGAACGTGCATGGAAAAGTGGACGCAAAAGCTCACGAACAGGAAGTCCTTGCATTGGCGGAACGTCACGGATTTGACCTGGCTCCGGATAAATTGGTGCGTGACCTGGCGGTCGGTGTCCAGCAGAAAGTGGAAATTCTGAAAGCGCTTTACCAAAAGACCCGGCTGCTGATCATGGATGAACCGACAGCCGTTTTGACGCCACAGGAAGCCGAAGTGCTGATGCGTTTCGTGCGCGGATTTGTCGCGGAAGGAAATTCCGTGATTTTCATAACGCATAAACTTCGGGAGGTGATGGAAGTCGCGGACCAGATTGTTGTGATGCGGAACGGCATGGTCAGCGGTGATTTGAAAAAATCTGAGACCAACGAGCGGGAACTTTCCCGTCTCATGATCGGAAGGGAAATTGCCGCGATGGATGACAGCCGTTGGATCAATCCACAGGCAAATGCAAAAGAACGGCTGGTGTTATCCGATATTTCCGTTTTCCAATCCGGGCAGGCTGCGCGGCTGGAACAAATTTCTTTTTCAATTCAGGCGGGTGAGATTTTCGGCATCGCAGGTGTCAGCGGAAATGGCCAGCAGGAAATTTGCGAGGTGATTTGCGGATCAACCCATCCAACTTCCGGCAAACTATCTCTTGACGGAGAGGACATTACTACGGTCTCTATTCGCGAACGAATCCGCCGTGGTATCGGATATGTGCCGTCAGACCGGCATAGAGATGGCATGGTCATGGATATGTCACTGGCCGAAAACATGATCCTGAAAACCAGCTTTGGCGATCAATGGAAACGGCATGGGTTTCTGGATCAGCGGAAAATCAAAACGTATACCGAAAACGCGATTGAAACCTATGATATCAAGGCGCCCGGACCGAATGCGGTGGCAAGAGGACTGTCAGGAGGAAATCAGCAGAAAGTCATTGTTGCCCGGGAAGTTGATACCGGAACTTCTGTTATCGTGTTTGATCAACCGACACGCGGATTGGATTTGGGAGCGATCGATTATGTTCATCGGACGATTCGGGCGGAGAAAGCAAAAGGGAAAAGTATCTTGCTGATATCCACCGAATTGTCCGAAATTTTTGCCTTAGCGGACCGATTTACTGTCTTGTATAAAGGGAAAATGCAGGGTATTTACCAGCGGTCTGAACTCACAACTGAAGCGGTTGGATTGCTGATGGCCGGATACAGCGTCGAAAGGAGTGGTGAGGATGAATGAGGAATTCCGTGATTTGATCCTGACCACCGTTTTGGCGGTCCTGCTGGGATTGATCCTGAGCGGACTGATGCTGTTATTCCTGGATAAAGATCCAATCGAAGCTTTTACGATCCTTTTTACTTCTTTGTTTCGGGATAAATACACTTTTGGCGATATTTTTGTCAAAGCGACCCCGCTGATCTTTACCGGTCTGGCCTTTGCACTGCCTTACAAAGCAAATTTGTTCAACATCGGTGCGCAAGGGCAGTTCTATATCGGCGCTGTGATTTCCGCTGCGGCATCGTTGGCGCTGCAGGAGAAAATGCCGGGCTTCCTGGTTCTGGTAATTGTTTTTGTGCTGGTTGTGATCGGCGGCGGACTTTGGGGCGGATTTGTCGGGTTAGTTAAAGCACGCTATAAGACGAATGAATTTCTGGTCAGTATGATGTCCACTTATGTCGCGCTGAACTTCATGGATTACCTGCTGCGAACCGTTTTGAAGGAGACGAAAGGTGAATATCCGCAGACCAATCCATTGAACAAAACCGTTTGGTTGCCGAAGTTGATTTCCGGAACGCGGCTGCATTGGGGCTTTGTGCTGGCCATTCTGGCAGCGGTTGGAATTTGGATTCTGCTTTATAAAACGCCGCTGGGTTTTCGCATCCGTGCGGTGGGATTCAATTCGGAAGCGGCAAAACTGGCCGGGATCAACGCCAGTAAAATTTATCTCACCGTATTTTTTCTCAGCGGTGCACTGGCTGCGCTGGCCGGCTTCAGCGAAGTTAACGGGATGCAGCATATGCTGGTACAGGGTTTCAATCCGAATGTTGGTTCCGAAGGATTGGGCATTGCCATTTTGGCGAATGCAAATCCGTTGGGGATCATATTTGCCGCGATTTTGTTTGGCATATTACGCGTCGGAGGGCTGGTTATGAGCCAGATGGCAAACGTTCCCTCCAGTATCATTGAGTTGATGCAGGGTTTTGTGATGATCTTTGTGATTCTTTCCTATGCGGTTCGCTCCAAATTGGCGAGTGACCGGGAGAAGAACAGACTGCGGAAAGGAGCGGAAAAATGAGTGTAGGATTATTGGCGCGCGCATTGATGATGAGCACGCCGCTGCTTTACGGCGCAATTTCGGAAGTTTTTGCGGAGCGTTCCGGCGTTATGGTGACGGCAATCGAAGGAATTTTCCTTATTGGCGCCTGGGCTGGTTTTGCGGGCGCTTATCTGAGCGGGAACCTGCTGATTGGGATCCTGTGTGCCATCCTGGCCGGTGTTTTGACGGCGGCTCTGTATGGTTGGATTACCGTTTATTTGAAACAACATCAGGTGGTGACCGGAACCGCAATTAATATCCTGATGATGGGCGTTTGCGCTTTCTTCCAAAGGGTGGTGTTTGGCGTGCCGACAACACCGTTGACTGTGAAGCCGCTCCCGGTGCTTTCGATTCCGGTCCTTTCACAAATCCCCTGGGTTGGGCAAATCCTGTTTTCTCAGAATATTCTGACCTATTTGATGTACCTGATCATTCCGCTTTCCTATTTTGTTTTATACCGGACCTCAGCAGGATTGGTGATTCGTTCTACCGGGGAGAATCCGGAAGCGGTTGATGTCGCTGGTATTAATGTGGAAAAAGTTCGTTTTTCAATGGTGCTGTTGGCCGGAGCAATGGGAGGGATTGCCGGATCGTTCTATTCAGTTGGCTATTTGGGCATGTT
The DNA here is from genome assembly GCA_937894825.1 of uncultured Anaerolineaceae bacterium. Lineage (GTDB taxonomy): Bacteria > Chloroflexota > Anaerolineae > Anaerolineales > Anaerolineaceae > Flexilinea. Next base: position 169 of record CALCQT010000018.1, on the reverse strand, counting down.
CGCCACGAATATTATCGGCGGACGCGGATGGATCGCTTTTGCGATTTGTTTTCTGGGAAATTGGAATCCAAAAGGCGCGCTGATTGGCACGCTTGTTTTTGGCTTGACGGAAGCACTGGCAATTTATATGCAATCCATCGGCGGCGCCGGACTGTTTCCGAATGAGCTC
>CALCQT010000017.1 GCA_937894825.1 uncultured Anaerolineaceae bacterium | reverse complement strand
GCGTTACGGTCGATGAGATATACAGTGTTTATTACCAGACAGAAAAATATCAGAACAACAGTATCCGCAAAATTCTGAAAGAGCAACTGGGGCTGGGTACCTATCAGATCGTAAACGATGGTGCGGAGGCCGTCCGCCAAACACGGACCATTATTATCACGGTTGGTATTTCAATTAATCATGAAGTCCCTTTTTATGACTATTTTGACGCGGCTTGCCGGGTTGTCGGCGAAAATATCGAACCGGGCAGCCTGGTTTTAATCCGCAGTACCGTCATCCCCGGGACGACGGAATCCCGCTGTAAACCGATGCTTGAACAGCTTTCCGGACTGAAAGTCGGGCAGGACATTTTTCTGGCCTACGTGCCGGAGCGGATCGCCGAAGGAAAGGCTTTTGAGGAATTCGAAACAATGCCCACATTGATCGGCGCCGTTGACGAAGTGAGCCGGCAGAAGGCGGCGGAAATTATTCGTATCAACAGCAAAGCCGAGATCATTTTCTCGGATTCCATCATGGCGGTTGAGACCTCAAAGGTGGTCGAAAATCTCCAGCGGGACGCGAATATCGCCATCTCCCAGGAATTGGCTCGTTTTGCCGAAGCCTCCGGATTAAATATTTTTGAAGTTATCAAACTGGCGAATACGCATACCCGCGTCAATATCCTGACGCCGGGTCCGGGTGTCGGGGGCTATTGCATTCCGAATGCTTTCTATTATTTGAAGGCCAAAGCACAGGAAATGGCGCTTGAATTGCCGCTGCTTGAAAAAGCACGCAAAGCCAATGAGGCGCTGCCGGAATTCATCGTTGAGAAAACCGACGCACTGCTGCGTCAGTGTGGGAAAACGCTGAAAGAGGCAAAGATTGCGGTTGCGGGACTGGCGATGAAGGATTATTCGCCGGACGACCGGCTCAGTCCGGCCGTGGATATCTGCAAACTTTTAGTGGCGGAAGGCGCATCGGTTTTTGCCTATGATCCGAATGTCAGCAATTGCTATCCCTTCAAAGTGGAAAATTTTGAAAACGCGATGGAAGAGGCGGATGCGCTGTTGCTCCTCAATCGAATCCAGGAAGAATTTGATCCTGCAGATCAAATCCGGAACATGGCTTCCCCCCCGGTGATTTTGGACACCCGAAATTCTGTTGATCCCGAAAAGCTTCCGGCGGAAGCAATCTTTTGGAGGATCTGAGAATCCCCAACCCCTTGTTAAATTTTTATTAGAAACCGCTGCGGAAACTTGACCGTGCCTTTTCAGCGTGGTAATATTAGCAATGGTTTTAGCACTCAGTCGACGAGAGTGCTAAGCGAGGAAAAGATGGAAGAGCTGAGTGAAAGGCAAAAAATAATTTTGAGTCTGGTGATCCATGAATACACCCGGACGGCATCGCCGGTCGGGTCTAAAAGCCTGGTGGACCAGTATCAGCTTGACTTCAGTCCTGCGACTGTCAGGAATGAACTTGCCGCGCTCACGGAACTGAATTATCTCAGACAACCGCATACATCAGCGGGCAGGATCCCGACTGAATCAGGTTATCGCTATTTTGTCGGCAGCCTGATGCTGACACAGGAGTTGAGTGACTCGACTCGGCGGATGATAGAGCATCAGTTTTATCAGACACAGCAGGAGCAAGGGATTGACGGCTGGATGAAACTGGCAGCCTCGATTCTGGCCTCCCTGTCCCATGCGGTATCGCTTGTCTCCGCGCCGCTTCCGCCGCGGACCGGTTTGAAGCATATTGCGCTGATTTCGATCGCCGGCAAGCAGATTTTGATGGTTTTGGTATTGCTGGGCGGTCAGCTGCAGCAGCGGTTCCTGAATTTGGAAGAACCGCAGACGCAGGAGCACCTGAACGCGACCGCGACCGAAATCAATCTTCGCTGTAAAGGGATGAATACCGAGCAGATTCGGGAAGTAATCGCAAAAATGCGGAACAAAACGGCCACAATGGAGACGATCCTGCGGAACATGCTGAACGCGATGTATGAGACGGACGCCATGCAGGCGGGTGAGGTTTTTACGGATGGTTTCAGTAATGTGCTTTCCGAGCCGGAATTTGCGGAATCGGAAGATGCGCGGCGGGCCCTGAAAGTTCTGGAGGAAAAACCCGCGCTGCAGAGTTTTCTGTCGCGAACCTCGCTGGAACAAAAAGTCGGCGGAATTCAGGTTCTGATCGGTGGTGAGGGAGCGCTCGAAAACCTGCGGAATTGTTCGCTGGTATTGGCTCGTTATGGCATTCCCGGTATGGTAACCGGTACCGTTGGTGTTCTTGGACCGATGCGAATGT
>CALCQT010000016.1 GCA_937894825.1 uncultured Anaerolineaceae bacterium | reverse complement strand
ATGTACTTTACCGGGAAGATCCCGTTCAGCGAAATCTACCTGCATGGGCTGGTGCGCGATGAGCACGGCAAGAAGATGAGCAAAACCAAGGGCAACGTGGTCGATCCGCTGATCGTGATGGATGAGCTCGGCACCGATGCGCTGCGCTTCACGCTGCTGGTCGGTTCGACCGCCGGCAATGACACGAACCTGAGCGTCAAAAAGGTGGAAGCCAACCGCAACTTCGCCAACAAACTCTGGAATGCGGCCCGCTTTGTGATCGGTTCGCTCGAAAAAGCGCCGCAAACGGCGACATCATCCGCAATCGAGCCAACCCTGGCCGACAAGTGGATATGGGCCCGCCTGCAGACGCTGGTTGGCGATGTGGAGCGGCTGTTCACCGGTCATCAGTACGGCGAGGCCGGACGTCAGATTTATGACTTTTTCTGGGGCGAATACGCCGACTGGTATCTGGAAATTGCCAAGATCCAACTGAACCGCGGCGGGGACTGCGCATTCAATACCGCCCGCATCCTGGTGCGCGTGCTGGACACCTGCCTGCGTCTGCTGCATCCGTTCACGCCATTCGTGACGGAAGCCATCTGGGGTCATCTGAAATCTGCCGCCAGTGAGCATTCCGCTGCGTTTGCGCCGGGCGGCGGCTGGGAAGATGCGCTGATCATCGCCCGCTGGCCGGAGGCGGAAGCAGCCGGAGACAGCGACGAGGCTGTGATCGCGGCGATGCTGCAGCTTCAGGACGTGATCCGCGCGGTCCGCAATATCCGCACTGAAAAGAACGTCAAGCCGGGCAAACGCATCCCGGGCATTCTGGCCGCGGCGGAAAAAGCCGCGCTGTTCGAAAGTCAGCGCGAGATTCTGGCCACGCTGGCTTATCTGGAACCGGAAGCGCTGGAGATCACCGCGCAGCCGGTTGAAAAACCGGCCGATATGATCTCGACGGCGGTTGCCGGAATCGGGATCTTCTTAAAAATTGAGGAGACGGTGGATAAAGCTGCGGAATTGGAACGGCTGGAGAAGGAACTGGCCGACGTGAAAAGTCAGATCGATCGGCTGGAAAAATTGCTCAATTCTCCGTTCGCCCAGAAAGCGCCGGCGGCGGTGGTTGACGCCGAACGGGAAAAACTGGAAAAGTTTCAGACCACGGCTGAAAGTCTGCAGACACAGATCGCCGGGCTGTAAGCTTCGCATTTGAATCTCCTATATAAAGAGGGCGCCCCGGGATTTTTTCATCCGGGGCGTCTTCGATAAATATAGACTGTTTTTTTATCACCAAATTTGATCGGGGTGTCAAAAAGAGAATAGTTCAATCATAAGAAAAGTTTTTTGGTTTTGTGCGAAGCGCACAAAATTTATAACGAAAATCGTGTCATGTCGACTCTCGGCGGAGCGCCGAAGGCATCCCGCCGAGGCCGAGACATCCTCAATGATTATTTCGGGTCTGATATTCTCCGGAGGATTGTTATAAGAAAAAATTGGGAGATATTCACAATACAGTCCTCTGGAAAATATCAGATCCATGTTGGAACTTGAGGGGTCTCGAACGAAGTGAATGCAAAGCGCCGTCTCAAAAATGCCCGTGGGTACCACGGGCATTTTTGAGAGTCGTCCCTACAGGATGCAAGCGAAGATGACACAAATTTTTGTAATAATTTTTACGTCTGCGCAAAAATTATTACAAAAGGAGCTTCAAATTAGATTCAAACTTTTTGCACTCAGATTAATTATTGATCGTCTTTCTTCGTTTCGGTATC
>CALCQT010000015.1 GCA_937894825.1 uncultured Anaerolineaceae bacterium | reverse complement strand
GTCCATGTTCGGGCACTGATTCAGCGCAGCCCGAACATGGACTCGCTCATCGCCATCGGAACCTCCGCCGCCATCATCTATAGCCTTTATTCAACCTGGCAGATCGCAAACGGAAATTTTGGCATGGTCGAGGGGCTTTATTTCGAATCGGCCGGCGTGATCATCACCTTGATTTTGCTGGGAAAAACGCTGGAGGCCATCTCCAAAGGAAAGACCTCGGAAGCCATCAAAAAATTGATGGGATTGGCGCCGAAGACAGCCATCGTTATTCAGGACGGTCAGGAAATTGAAATTCCGATTGACGAAGTGGAAATCGGCGATGTGATCATCGTAAAGCCGGGCGAGAAAATCGCCGTGGACGGCGTCGTGCTGGAAGGGCACACCGCCATCGACGAATCCATGCTGACCGGCGAAAGCATGCCGGTCGACAAAAATGCCGGCGACAAGGTCTTCGCGGCTACGATCAACAATAACGGTATGATCCGGTTCGAAGCCACCAAAGTGGGCGGCGACACCGCCCTGGCACAAATCATCAAACTGGTGGAAGACGCACAGGGGTCCAAGGCGCCCATCGCGCAAATGGCCGACATTGTCTCCGGCTACTTCGTACCGGTGGTCTGCGTCATCGCCGTGCTGGCTTTCGCCGCCTGGATGATCGGCGGGGAATCACTGGAATTCGCGTTGACGATTTTCATCTCCGTTCTGGTCATCGCCTGTCCCTGTGCGCTGGGACTGGCCACGCCGACCGCCATTATGGTCGGAACCGGCAAAGGCGCCGAATATGGCATCCTGATCAAAGGCGGCGAAGCGCTGGAGACGGCACACAAGGTCAACACGATCGTTTTTGACAAAACCGGCACGATCACCGAAGGGAAGCCTGAAGTGACCGACATCATCCCGGTTGCGACTGTCAGCCGCGATGACCTGCTCCGGGCTGCCGCTGCCGCGGAAAAAGGGTCGGAACATCCGCTGGGCGAAGCCATTGTGCGTCAGGCGGAAAAAGAAAAGCTGGAATTAAGCAACGTCAACCGCTTTGTCAGGGCATTCGGGTCGACCTCGAGGGTGTTCAGGCATTGATCGGCAACCGAAAATTGATGGATGCACAGGGTATCACGCCCGAAGCGCTCGAAGCGGAAGCGGACCGGCTGGCAAATGAAGGGAAAACACCCATGTACGTCGCGCTGGACGGACAACTGGCGGGCATCATTGCGGTTGCGGACATCGTCAAAGCCAGCAGCGCCAAAGCGATCAAGCAGCTTCAGTCCATGGGAATCGAAGTGGCCATGATCACCGGCGACAATCGCAAAACAGCGGACGCCATCGCCCGCCAGGTCGGCATCGACCGGGTGCTGTCTGAGGTGCTCCCGCAGGATAAGTCCAATGAGGTTAAAAAGCTTCAGGACGAGGGGAAGAAAGTCGCCATGGTCGGTGACGGCATCAACGACGCACCGGCACTGGCGCAGGCCGACATCGGAATCGCGATCGGTTCCGGCACAGACGTGGCCATGGAATCAGCCGACATCGTATTGATGCACAGCGATCTGATGGATGTGCCGACAGCCATCCAACTCAGTAAAAGCACCATCCGCAATATCAAGCAGAACCTGTTCTGGGCATTCTTCTATAACACGGCCGGCATCCCGCTCGCCGCGGGTGTACTGCACCTCTTCGGCGGTCCACTTCTGAACCCGATGTTCGCCGCTGCCGCCATGTCGTTCAGTTCCGTGTCGGTGCTGACCAATGCGCTGCGCCTGAAACGGTTTAAGCCCTACCGCGATTAATTATTCGATGCTCAAACAATCAAGGAGAATGATGATTAAAAAGAAAATGCGTATCATCAGCACACTTTTTCTGGCCGGAAGCTTGCTCCTGGCCGCTTGCAGCCAGTTGGACGTGATCGGAAAGGATTCAGTCACCACATTTGATAAATTGCTGGCCGCGACGACTCTGTACCTGAGCGAAGACGCGTCCACCGGTGAATGGGCCATTAACGCCCCCGACGGCGATGCTCGCTTTGTATGGGGAGGCGAATCCGGCGCATTCCTGGAATTTAACGCCCGGCCATTTTATGTCGCCGGACTGGACCCGGAAAAACTTCCGGAAACCTTTCAGGAGTCTGCGGGAAAGCTGAAGACCGGAACGAGAATTGGCGCACAAACCACTCGCGGGCAGGGTACCGCCACGGCGCTTTCTTCATTCGAACAGCTGGTCAGCGTGAGCCGGGAGCGTTTCAGTTATCACGCCGAACTGGATCATTACGGCATAGATCTGGGGAATGGGAATATGTTTGAATGGGCCAAAGATCTGTCCACCAATGACAAGGATATCGTGTTTGTCCTGAATCCGCAGCCGTTTCTGGATGCCGGCGTAGATCCGGATTCGGTGGAAGGTTGGGTTTTCGCCAAAGTGAAAATCATGGATGCTCAGGGGAAGACGATCGAAGTGGACAAATTTTTGAAGCCCTTCGATCTGGAATAAGTATCCGGATATTGCAAATTTCAAAACCTATTATTGACAAGGAGAAACAAATATGGAAACAGTTGTTTTAAAAGTTGAGGGTATGTCCTGCGCCCATTGTGAAAAAGCGGTCAAGACCGCAGTCGGCGGGTTGGACGGTGTGTCTGATGTCACGGTCAGCCTCAGTGACGGCACCGTGACTGTGAAATACGGTGAGAACGTCTCGCTGGACAAGATCAAAGAAGAGATTGTTGAACAGGGGTATGAAGTCGTATAAATTTTGATTTTTCCGGGGGTGTTGACCTCAATCCATCCCGGAAAAAACCGGACACTTAACGATCGATCAAAAAAGCGGCTCAAAAACTGAACCGCTTTTTTATATCCATAAGAATTCTGTTTGTGAGCTAATCCTGATTCGTTTACCAAAAGATGCCATTTCTAGCCGTCTTCTCACATTCTTCAGCGAGGAAGCCCGAACAGAACAGAGCGCTATAAGCCAATCAGTGCGCCCCCATCCACGGGAAGACAGACGCCATTAATATACCTGGCGGCATCGCTGCATAAGAAAACCGCTGCCAGACCGATGTCCATCGGATCGCCAATCGTGTTCATTGGAATACGCCCCAAAATCTTTTGCATGCGGGCCGGGTCCGTATCGGTAGCCTGGTGGAACATGGGCGTATCAATCCAGCCGGGCGCGATTGCGTTCACACGAACGCCAAACGCACCGCACTCAGCCGCCAACGTCCTCATCAATCCCAGATAACCGGCTTTTGCCGTTGAATAGCCGGCCACGAACGGCTGCCCGATGAAGCTGGTCATACTGGCCTGAAACAAAACACTGCCTTTTTTATTCGCTTTCATGTGCGGAATAACCGCTTTAGTCAGGCTGAACGCGCCGACCAAATGGACATTCAGCACAGCGTTGAAATCTTCGACCGTCATCTCTTCAATCGGTTTCTTGCGATGAATGCCGGCGTTATTCACCAGAATACTGATATTTCCGTGGTCCGAGATGATTTGATCAACAATCTCCTGGGAATGATCCGTATCGGTAATATCAAACCGGTAGAACGCCGCATGATCGCCCAGCTCATTTAGCGCAGCAACATCGCCTTCGGACCGGGCGATCACAATTGCTTTTCCGCCCGCACCCACGATACAGCGGGTGATGCCCAGCCCCAGCCCGGTCGCGCCGCCCGTCACAATTGCCGTTTGTCCTTCTAATGAAAAGAAAGGTGCTGATTCAAACATGGTATCCTTTTTTCGACAACCCGATTATTTTTTTAAAGTGCTTGGTTCTCTGATCCGCAGAACGGTCCAACGCGCTTGTTTTGATATTTATACGGAATGCAATACTCTTTGTGCCCTAACGCTTCACTTTTTGTCATCATCCCTTGTGCGGCGCTGATCACGAATTCCATCAAATTCTGAGCGGAATCATCCAAATTACACGAGCCCTCCAAAATCGGACTGGCGTCAAAATCCATATCATCTTCCATCCTGCGAAATGTTTCGTGATTCCCGGTGATCTTAATCACGGGGGCAACCGCACTTCCCACGACAGATCCTCTTCCGGTGACCAGAAAAAGGAGATGACAGCCACAGGATGCCAGCGCCATTAATCCCTCATTATCGCTTGGGTTGGTTATACCAAATTGCATCCAATAAGGGTCCGGTGTCGTGTACAAAAGCCACAACCCCGCATGTTTCGGTTTACCGGCCACTTTGAGAACGCCCTGGATCGGTTGCGTGCCGCTTTTTATCACGGCACCCATGCTTTTTTCCTCAATTGTGCTTAAGCCGCCCGCGAAATTACCCGGACTCACCGAATATTGGTGGACGGATTTACAATACTCCAGCGCCTTGCCGTATGTATATCGTAACGCTTCCTCGGCAGTCTTATCGACAGCTCTCGCCGCAAGAACATCCCCCAGACCAATCGCCTCCACAATTTCTTCGAAAATCGCTGTCCCGCCAGCAGTCACCAGATGATCAAAAAAGCGGCCAACGACCAAATTTCCGGCAAGCCCGCTGGTGTAGTCACTGCCGCCGCATTCCGCGCCGATCACCAGATCACGAATGTTCATCTCAACTCGGGGCGTAGCCTGAAGCGTGATCAGGATTTTTTGTACAATTTCAAGCCCTTTTTGAATGGTCTTTTTCGTCCCGCCCTCTTGTTGGATAAACAGCCAAAAACTTTCTTTTCCTTCTTCAGAAGCGATCCGCGCGAGCCATTC
>CALCQT010000014.1 GCA_937894825.1 uncultured Anaerolineaceae bacterium | reverse complement strand
AAATTCGTGTTGGTTTTACTACGCTTTTTTAGCTATGAAGTGGCAAACTCGGGTTATATCACAAGAAATCCCACACGAATAAACTGCGCGTTGCCTCTTAGCGAATCCAACATTCAAAACAAACCTTGACGCATAAATAATAAGCTCTCAAATGCCTATCCGAAGAAAGATAGAATGACTTAATATTTCGGCCATTTAATAACATGAAAATCCAAGCCGAGAACATCATCATTCAGCTACGAAAGAATTCACAATAATTTAACCTGAATCCACTTCGCAAATGATTGATATTTCATTACAATAAAGTAAGCTTTTTATCCAATATCCATACTGCTTTGTGTTGGCGAACTGTGTTCTTCAGTGAACAGGATCAAGACAGCACAACTTATTAATCATAATTTGAGCTTATACCGGCTGAATACCAGACTTTCAAACAAAAGTAAAGCGATCCGATCACTTTCGAAACAAACCAATGTATAACGAACGGAATCAATACAAAATGTAACCATTGAAAATTTAGGCCGGATTATCAGCAATCCAAAGAGGATTCCATGAAAAAAATAAGCCTCCTGCTAACCGTATTGATCATACTCATCAATGTGATTTTTGTCTCAGGCCAGGATCTCCAAGCCACTAACCAGGCGTTGGAGCTGCAGCTCACCATTTTGAAACTCCAGGCGACGAAGCAAGCCTTAGAAGCGCAAATGGGGCAACAATCGCAACCGACGCCGGCTCCAGTCAGCACAATGATGACATGGGGCAGCCAAAATTCGCCCTTCTTTCCGACACCGACGCCGGTCTATGGCTACTCAGGGCCAGTGAATCAGCAGAACTTCCCCGCTTACGTACAGCCACCTGTCCCCAATGGTCCGCCGCCGGTCTGGGACAAACCGAAGACCAACCGGTTGACCGAAATATTCGTTGGAAATCATGGAACATACCCAACTATCGCGGAAGCTTTAAAAAACATCCCCGACAACCCCGGCGAAGTCGTGCTCTACCTGACCAGCGACACGGAAGAACCGGCGGATGGGTTTGGAATTCCTTTCAATAAGGGAATCACGGTCCTGCGCATCGCATCCAACACCGGCGAACACAGAACGGTCCGGCCTGCCGGCCGTTCCATCTGGCTTTTCTGCAATGGCGTTCCATTGATCATCGAAACCGAAGTCGAAATCGCGGAGAAAAGTATGATCATGGGCGGCGTTAACACCTATGCCGGGCACAACGTCCGATCCCCGCAAAGCGTGATCATAATCAATGGTTCCGCATGGTGGGTTTATGCCGGCGGGCAATCGGACCGTGACGGGCACAGTTCGACCGTAGACAACGCACTGGTCATCATCAATGGCAAGGTTAACCGCGTTTTTGCCGGCGGACGTACGATTTATGGCGAAACGATTGTTAACCACGCAACCGTGATTCTCAACGGCAACGCAAATGAAGTCTACTGCGGCGGATACAACGAATATCCCAATTCGAAGGCAACAGTCGGAAAGGCAAGCATGTTGATTTACGGCTGGTATGGCGCCTATGGGTTATCCCACGGACAGGGAGAAACCTTGTTGCTGGACCCGAACGGCTGCTATTAAGGTATTGGATCCTTTTTCGCGACTGCGGGCGCGGATCGAAAAAGTGAATAATTACTCCTCGTCACGGTGCAGACTGGCCTCCGAACTAAACCCATCCGGATACCGCTGTGCCAGCTTCATCACATTCCGCTCCGCTACCGACTGCAGATCCACGCCGAGATCATGAGCGTAGACAGCTACATACCACAGAATATCGCCCAACTCCTCAATAACTGCATCCTGATCATAAGGGTGGCCGTGCAGAAAAACTTTCTTCGTCCGGTTCGCCAGCTCGCCGACTTCGCCGGCCAGCGCCAGCGACCAGGTCAGATGCATCGTCTTTTCATCCATCGGGACCGTCGCCGTACGCAGGCATAGCTCCTGATATTCATTCAGGGTTTTGCAGATTGTCATCATCCTCTCCTTCTTTTCCTCCACCAATGCAGCGGGAGATCGTCCGCTCCCATCCAATTGTGATGATATTAACTTTATTCATAGAAATTTCCGACACGATATTATCAAAACTGATCCTATAATTACCGTAATTGTAAACAAAAAATAAGAAAAAGGGCTGATCCGTCAGCAGAGGAGAATAGAAACAAACTCTCCGCAATGTCTGACACACAAGACGCATTTGTCCATACGGTCCACAAAGGAGCATGAATATGAATTTTGAAAAATACACACAAAAAGCACAGGAAGCAGTCAGCCAATCCCAGCAGATCGCGCTTGAATTCTCACACCAGAGCATCGAACCGGCACATCTGCTTCTGGCGTTACTGCGGCAACAGGAAGGAACCGTATCCGCCATCGTAACACAGGTATCCGGCAGCGTCAGCGGACTGCTGGCAGAGGTTGAAAAAGATCTGGAGAGCCGGCCAAAAGTATACGGCGGCAGCGGATCGCTCGGCGCCTCCCGCACCACCGCAGACGTCTTCACAAACTGCCAAAGGCATGCAGGACGAATATGTCTCGACCGAACATCTGCTGCTCGCACTTTGTGACAGCGTTGAAGGGAAAAAACTTAGCCAGTTTGGCCTGACAAAGGACACCATTCTCAAAGCGCTGATGAAAATCCGTGGACGCCAGCGCGTCACCAACCAGAATCCGGAAGACACATACCAGTCACTGGAAAAATTTGGCCGCGACCTGACCGCAATCGCGCGCCAGGGAAAACTGGATCCTGTCATTGGCCGGGACGATGAAATTCGCCGCACCATCCAAATTCTGTCCCGTCGGACCAAGAACAATCCGGCGCTGATTGGGGATCCCGGCGTCGGGAAAACAGCCGTCGTCGAAGGACTGGCGCAGCGGATCGTCAAAGGCGACGTGCCCGAGGGTCTGAAGAACAAGCGCATTGTCCAGTTGGACATGTCTGCGATGGTCGCCGGGGCGAAATTCCGCGGTGAATTCGAGGAGCGGCTTAAGGCCGTTCTGAAAGAAGTCACTGAATCCGACGGAGAAATCATTCTCTTCATCGACGAAATGCACACCATCGTCGGCGCGGGCGCGGCTGAAGGGGCCATGGACGCGGGCAACATGATCAAACCGATGCTGGCTCGCGGCGAATTACACCTGATCGGCGCAACCACGTTGGACGAATATCGCAAATATATCGAAAAAGACGCCGCTCTGGAACGCCGTTTCCAGACCGTGCTGGTCAGCGAACCCAGCATTGAGGACACCATCAGCATTCTGCGCGGATTGAAACAGCGCTATGAAGTGCATCATGGGGTGCGGATCACCGATCCGGCCGTAATCGCAGCCGCGACGCTCTCCAACCGCTATATCACCGATCGTCACCTGCCGGACAAGGCCATCGACCTGATCGATGAAGCTGCCGCCCGGCTGCGGACGGAAATCGACTCCAAGCCGCAGGCCCTGGACGACGTGGATCGACAGATCATGCAGTTAGAAATCGAAAAGCAGGCGCTGCAAAAAGAGCATGACAAAGCTTCGAAAGAACGTCTGAATAAATTGGAGCAGGATCTGTCCAACCTGAAAGAACAGGGAGACCAGCTTGCCGCCCAGTGGCACACAGAAAAGGACGCCATCCTGAAGTTGCGCACGATCAAGGAAAAACTGGAGCAGGTCAACATCCAAATCGAACAGGCTGAACGCTACAACAATCTGGAACAAGCCGCACGGCTGCGTTATGGGGAGTTACCCGCACTCGAGAAGGAAAGAGACCAGGCCGAAGACAAACTGAAATCACTCCAGCAGAATGGCGCTCTGCTGAAGGAAGAGGTGGATGAAGAAGAGATCGCCCAGGTAGTCGCGAAATGGACCGGTATCCCGGTTTCCCGCCTGATGGAAAGCGAAAAGCAGAAGTTGGTTCACATTGAGGATCGTCTGCATCTGCGCGTGGTCGGGCAGGACGAAGCGGTTCGAGCCGTGAGCAACGCGATTCGCCGCTCCCGCGCCGGGCTGCAGGATCCCAACCGCCCGATCGGGTCGTTCATCTTCCTTGGACCGACCGGAGTCGGGAAAACCGAACTGGCCAAAGCGCTGGCGGCCTTCCTGTTCGACGATGAAAAAGCCATGATCCGCATCGATATGAGCGAATATCAGGAGAAGCACACTGTCTCCCGTCTGATTGGTGCGCCTCCGGGATACGTCGGTTATGAGGAAGGCGGTCAATTGACCGAATCCGTTCGCAGACGACCATACAGTGTCGTACTGTTTGACGAAATTGAGAAAGCGCACAGCGAAGTGTTCAACGTGTTGCTCCAGGTGTTGGATGACGGACGACTGACTGACGGTCAGGGGCGAACGGTTGATTTTCGCAACACGGTCATTATCATGACTTCCAACGCAGGATCGGAACTGTGGATGAACACGGATCAGGCCGTCAGCCGGGAGGCAATCAACCGTGTACTGCAGATGACATTCCGTCCGGAATTCCTGAACCGCCTGGATGAGATCGTCGTGTTCCATCCCTTGACAACGGCCGATCTGCATCAGATTGTCAAGATTCAGCTGGAAAAGGTCTCTGAATTATTGGCGCAAAAGGATATTCATCTTGAATTATCGCCTGAGGCGGAAGATTTTCTGGTGGATGCCGGTACGGACATCGAATATGGCGCGCGTCCGCTGAAACGCGCTATTCAGCAAAAGCTGCAGGACCCGTTAGCCATTGAGATACTGGATGGAACTTTCAACCCGGGCGATACCGTGATCGCAAATCTTGATGACGAACAAAACAGGCTGATTTTCTCCAAAAAATAAGCCCAAAAATCATTTGACTGTGAGGCTGTTTTATAAATTGTCAGGGCACAAAAGTAAAAGTGTCCAATTATCGGAAAAGTTGTTGTGATTCTGTATGCGTTGCGCACAAGATCACAACAATGAACTTGTCATCTCGACTCCCAAAGATGCCGCTAAGGTATCTTTGGGGCGGAGAGACCCTCAATGATCATTTCAGGTCAGATGTTCTCCGGAGAAAGATCTTTGAAAAACAGCAGACCTACGATTTTGGTTGAGGATGTCTCAGCCCCGACGGAACACCTTTGGCGTCCCTTTCGGGATTCGACATGACAATTCGGGGCTATTTCTATAAGCATTTCGGAGATATTCCAGGGAAAAATACTTTTGACACCTGGATCTCAAATAAAAGGCGGCCTCTTCATTTAAACTGCGTCTCAATCAAACAGCCTTGTCGCCGTCAAGAAAACTGCTGGTATAATGTTATCGAAACTATCCAGACGGAGGTCGAATGTCTACCGTAACAATCACAAATCACCCTTTGATTGAACATAAGCTATCGCTTTTACGGGATATAAAGACGAACCCCACAGTTTTCCGCCAATTGGTCAGTGAACTGGGGGCTCTTTTATGTTATGAAGCGACGCGCGATTTGCCTGTACAGCCAGTCGAGGTTCAGACACCGCTCACCACAATGACCGCCCATGAAATGCATGAAAGCATTGCGCTGATTCCCATCCTGCGGGCCGGGCTCGGCATGGTGGAAGGGATCTGGTCCCTGATTCCGAATGCTCACGTGTTCCATATTGGCTTTTATCGCAATGAAGAAACGCTCGAACCGGTCGAATATTACAACAAACTGCCCACCGACCACCCGTTTAACACCTGCCTCATCCTCGATCCGATGCTGGCAACCGGCGGTTCTGCCGTCGCCACAACCGACATTATCAAGCGTTGGGGTGCAAAGAAGATCAAATTTGTCGGTCTGATCGGCGCACCGGAAGGAATTGAAATGCTGCAGAGCCATCACCCCGATGTCGATATTCACCTTGCCGCAATCGATGATCATCTGAATGAAAAAGGATATATCGTCCCAGGACTGGGAGACGCCGGCGATCGCCAATTTGGGACCGTTTTTTAAATTGAGGGCCTGCGTGCATTAATTTCGTCTCATCTTGCGGTTCTGTTCTCTCAGAGATAAAAACAGAACCGCAAATTCTACATTTTTCACGCATCCAAGCACGCAAACCCTGTTTACTGCGCCCAAATGATTGTGCTCCCTGTCACTTTTTTTAAGAAAGTGTAAAGAACAGCC
>CALCQT010000013.1 GCA_937894825.1 uncultured Anaerolineaceae bacterium | reverse complement strand
CGCCATGCAGCATTTTTCCGGCCCGGCTCGCATTTATGATTCTCAGGAAGCCGCGCTGAAGGGCATTCTGGCGGGCGAGGCGCGCGCCGGCGAGGTGGTGGTGATCCGCTATGAAGGACCGCGCGGCGGACCGGGGATGCAGGAGATGCTCAGCCCGACCAGTGCGATCATGGGCATGGGACTGGGCGACAAAACCGCGTTGATCACCGACGGGCGCTTCTCCGGCGGAACGCGCGGCGCCTGTATCGGCCATATCTCGCCGGAGGCGGCTGCACGCGGCCCGATTGCCGCGCTCGAAGCGGGCGATATTATCGAGATTGACCTGAATTCCCGCAGTTTGGACGTCCATTTGACGGACGAAACCATCCGGCAGCGGCTGGCGGCGCTGCCCCCCTTTGAGTCGAATGTTAACAGCCGCTGGCTGCGGCGATATTCGGCTATGGTCACCAGCGCGGATAGCGGCGCGGTATTGACCTGTTGAGACCAAAAGGAGCCATGAATGAAATTAACCGGTGCACAAATTGTTTGGGAAGCTCTGCGGCGGGAAAATGTCGAAGTTGTTTTCGGTTATCCCGGCGGCGCGGCGCTGCCGATTTATGACGCTTTGGTGGACAGCCCGATCCGGCATGTGCTGGTCCGCCATGAACAGGGCGCCGCGCATATGGCGGACGGGTACGCGCGCGCTTCGGGCAAAACCGGCGTGGTGCTGTCCACCTCCGGACCGGGCGCGACGAATTTGGTGACCGGAATCGTGACCGCGCAGATGGATTCCGTTCCGCTGGTCTGCATCACCGGTCAGGTCGGCAGTTCCCTGATCGGATATGACGCTTTTCAGGAGACGGATATTGTCGGGATCACGCTCCCGGTCACCAAGCATAATTATCTGGTCACGGACGCGCATGACATCGCTCCCGCCATTCACGAAGCGTTTTATATTGCCCGCGAGGGAAAACCAGGGCCGGTGTTGATTGATATTACCAAAGACGCCCAACAGACGGAAATTGAATGGGAATTTGATCTGCGAGAGGTCAGCCTGCCGGGTTTTCGTCCGGATTTATCGCCGCTCCCCTCAGATTATGAGCGGGCTGCCACGCTTGTCCGATCGGCGCAGCGTCCGCTGATTCTGGCCGGGCATGGCGTGTTGATCAGTGCAGCGATGGACGAAGTGCGGACATTGGCCGAACGGATCCAGGCGCCGGTCGCCAGCACGCTGCTGGGGCTGGGCGCTTTCCCGGACGCCCATCCGCTCTCCATTGGCTTGATGGGGATGCATGGCGCGGCCTGGGTCAATCAGAGCATCCAAAACGCGGATCTGCTGCTGGCTTTCGGCATGCGCTTTGACGACCGGGTGACCGGAAATCTGGCGGAATTCGCGCCCAATGCGCGGACGCTTCATATTGAAATCGATCCTTCTGAAGTCAATAAAAATGTTCAAGCCGATGTCGCGCTGATCGGGGATCTG
>CALCQT010000012.1 GCA_937894825.1 uncultured Anaerolineaceae bacterium | reverse complement strand
GTCAGTCATGAAGATTATCGCCGGGTGATTTCCCGCGGCGTGCGAAAGATCAATTATTACTCTTATATGGCGCGTGCCGGTGTGGACACGGTTCGTAAGCACCTGAATGAGGTGAAGGGTTCGGTCCTGTTTGAAAGTGTTGAATCATGGGCGATGGAGGCAATGTATGCCGACGCCTACCGGACCATCCAAATCTTCTCGGAAAGCCAGCCGATAATACTGTAATTTAACTTTTATTCGATCAACTTGGGCAGATATCCGGACGCGTTTCGTCCCGAACCGGGTTTCGCCAGCAGTTTGCCGTTTTTGTATACTGTCTTGCCGCGCAGCGTTACCCGCACGATCCGCGCATGAAATTCCATTTCGGCATACGGGGAGCGTTTACAGCGGGTGGCAAATTGATCCGGATCGACTTTGAACGGTGTTTCGTCATCCACTTCAACCTGAGTGTTGAGCTGTTCCGGCAGATTGAAAATGCGTTTCGGATTGGTATAACAGCGGGCGATCAGGTCTTCCATCGTCATAAAACCACCCTGAACGGCGTAGAGATAGAGCGCCAGCGCGGTTTCAAGTCCGGGGTTTCCGGTGGCAGGGGAATCCGGTTTCTCGATGGTGCCGCAAGGCCAGGGAACGTGGTTCGATGCGAAGCAATCGATCAGCGAGAGATTTTTCCAAATCATTCGCCGGTCTGCCTCTGTGCCCAGCGTCAAAAATGAAAGCCGCATATTTTCGGGCATTTTTTCTAAATGTTTCTGGCTCAGGAACAGATGGTGCGGCGAAACGGAACAGGTCACATTGCCGCCAAGCTCCTTGGCTTCTTTGATCAACTCAATCTGTTCCGTCGTTGAAACGTTAAAAACATGAACAGGGCATTGATGTACCTTGGCAGTGAACAGCGCGGTTCCGATCGGGTGCGCGTCCGCATCAATGCAGACCGGCTTTTCCTTTGGCCAGTTGCTGAAAATGCGGTTCATGGCGTGCATGTTCTTGAGTACCGATTCCGCTTCCGGCCCGGGTGAATTCAGCAGAATTGCAGCGGCCTGGTCCTGGAACACTTCCGTTTCACGGGCATTGACAGTGGTTGCGGCGATGATTTGCCCGAAATCACAGTAAGCGGTATCCGACGCTACATCGAGGGTGTTCTTCAGGGAAGACTCGTCAGTGATTGCCGGAACGGCGTCCGGCATGACGAGGACTGTGGTGAAGCCGCCGGCCAACGCAGCGGCGGTCAGGCTGGACCAATCCTCCTGTTGTTCCGATTTCGCGGCGCTGATATGTGTCTGGATATCGATCAAACCGGGCAATGTGAGCATGGTTGCATCCCCCTAATATGTGACTAATATTACCAGAATTTTTTTATTGTTCAGGCTGCAGGCCAGATTACGGGGTGTTTGTTCCCGCTTGGAATCTGCTCCGGACCAGCCTTTGGCATCCACCAGATCCTGCATAATTTTTGTCAGTTCAGCGATTGTTTTCATTTTAGTCTCCCCTGGGTAAAGCGCAATGATCCGGGAAAGGCATACCATTTCTGCTGCCGCATATGCTGCCGAAAGCGAGTTGGCCGTTTTCAGAAACGGAGTAAAACTGATTCCGGCTGGCGATCATTCGCCAGACGAAGGGAGCAGCCCGGTTTTGCCATGGCCAGGCAAATTTTCCTTCCAGCACTCTGCCATCCTGTTGGACGGTTCCCTCAATGATTACCGGCTCGTTGTCGGTGTCGTAGAAAAACCCTTTTACTTCCGTTCCGTTCTGCGTCAGCCACCCCCGGACCGGATTCAGCGCAATATCATCGAAGGGATCGCGGAAAATCCATTCCCCGCTCCAGTCATAAGCCGGCACGGAAATTGTTGGCTCAGGTGTCGGTGTGCTGGTGAGATCAGGCGTTTGGCTGGCCAGTGCAATGGCCGTTTGCGTGGCTGCCGCCTGTTCGGGCGTTTGTTCGACATTGAAATAGATCCAGAAACGCGGAGTGACAATTTCGTCGGCTTCGTTGATCATAAAAAATTCCACCCGGTATTCTCCCGGCGTTTCCGGCGCCTGCAGCGGGAGGACCAGGTCGGCGGTTCCGCCCTTTCGCACGTTGTAAAGGCGAGGACCCCAGGAACTGATGGAAAAGTCGATCAATTCGGTCGGTTGAATAAAAATTGCACTGGTTGTTTGCGGCGCGCCGAATGGATTGGTATAGGCAATAACCACCCGATAATTCTTGGTCCAGATCAGATTTCCCATGTTCTGCAATCGCCAACTTTTGACAAACATTTCGCGCGGAGATACCGTTGTGCCATCCGGGATGGTGATATCCCCTTCCATCTGCAGAAAATCCTCGCTGGATTCGGCATAAAGCGAAATGTCCGTAAACAGCGCCTCCGGCGTGTAGAATGGCGCTGTCGTCGCGATCGTCTCCGTGGGGGAAACGTCGGCGGTTGCTGTGGTTTGGGTGGTCGGGCTGGCTGTCACGGTTTGGGTCGGGCGGGGTGTGGAGAGTACCGGCATCGTTATAGTTTGTGCCACAAACAGATCAGCAGCCTTGTCTTGGACGGTATTGCGCAGATCCACCAGGGAACAGCTGCTTGTCAGGCCCATCAGGATGATTGCCATGATCCTGATGGTATCGCGCCGGACTTTATTCAACATTGGTCAATCTCCGCCTTTGAAATTGCGCCTTCCCGCAGTATTTGCACCGGATTGACCGTGCAATCGACGACGGTTGATGCAACGCTGCCGCTTACGGGGCCGTCATCAATGATCAAATCCAGCTGGTCTTCTAATAGCTCGGAAAAATCGGCCAGACAAAGTGCCGGCGGCTGGCCTGAAAAATTGGCGGAACTGGTGGCCAGCGGGCCGCAGCACCGAATCAATTCTCGTGCGAAAGGGTGATCGGGAATGCGAAGCCCGATTTTTTCATTGCCGGAGAGGCTTGCCGGCAGCCCGTTTTTTTTTCCGACCAACAGCGTTAATCCGCCCGGCCAGTATGCACTTGCCAGCGCGATCGCTTTAGGCGGAAAGCTTTTGGCGATTTCCGCCGCCTGACCGGCGTCGCCTAACAGGACGGCAATGGATTTATTTTCATCCCTTTTTTTTATCTGAAAGATCCGCGCAATGGCGCTCTCATCAAAAGCGGAGGCCGCGATTCCGTAAACCGTATCGGTCGGGATGGCGATAACCCCGCCGGACCGGATCACCTGAATCGCAGCCATCAGGGCTTTGCCCTGTTCTTCTTTATCTGTTATGGCGAGAATTCGATGCATCGGATGATGTCCTCCTTGTCAACTGGATGGACAATAGTCTTGGCATCCCGGAAAGATCATCCCGAACGGTGATGCCGGCATAAGGGAAAAAGGCCTGCGCGGTTTCCAGCGCGATCTTTCTCTGCGAATACTCGATCTCGCAGAGGATCAGTCCTCCTGCTGCTATTTTGGACTGCAGATCTGTGAAAAGAGCGCGATAAAGCTCAAAACCGTCCTGACCGCCGTCCAATGCCAGCAGCGGTTCATTTTTTGCCACATCTAATTCGCGGCAGCGTTGCGAGGGGATGTAGGGCAGGTTGGCGCAGACCAGTGAAAGCGGACCCTGCAACGGTTCGGATAAGTTGCCCTGGATGCAATGGACCCGTCCGGTCAGGCTCAACCGCTGCGCGTTTTGCCTGGCGACACGCAACGCGGGAAGCGAACGATCCGTTGCACTAAAATACAGGTCTCTGTCCGGAAAAGCGCTTAGGATGGAAAGCGCGATGCAACCGGACCCGGTTCCGATGTCAGCCCCGCATTTTACCTGAGGATTTGCTTTCAGCCAGTCAATGGCTGTTTCAACCAGCATTTCTGTCTCCGGGCGGGGGATCAGTACCTGCGGCGTGACCAGGAAGGACAAGCCGAAGAAAGACCATTCTCCCAACACATAAGGCAGCGGTTCGCCTGCCAGCAGGCGGGTTACCAGTGCCTGCAGTGATTCGGTCTCATCCCCGGAAAGGTCCCGCTCCGGATGGGTCAGGATGGCGGATCTGTGCAGACCGGTGACCTGTTCCAGCAGGAGTTGCGCATCCAGCGACGGTAAATCGCTGACGTCATGTCTTTTCAACTCCAGACGGGCCCATTCCAGCGCTTCACCGATCGTCATGATGGATTATTATCCTTTTTCTGAAACGGATAAGCGTTCCGCCTCATCCTTGAGGATCAATTCGTCAATGAACAAATCCAGGTCGCCGTTCATCACACCGGATAAATTGTAGGATGATACGTTAATGCGGTGATCGGTTACACGGGATTGCGGATAATTATAGGTACGGATCTTCTCCGAGCGGTCGCCTGTTCCGATCATGGAGCGGCGTGCCGCATCCAGTTCATCTTGCATCTTCTGCTGTTCCATGTCATAAAGACGGGCCCGCAGAATGCTCATGGCGCGGGTCTTGTTCTGTAACTGGGATCGTTCGTCCTGACAGGTGATCACCATGCCGGTTGGCAGATGGATCAGGCGGACGGCAGTGGAGTTTTTCTGCACATTCTGGCCGCCCGCTCCGGCTGACCGGAAAACTTCGATCCGGATATCTGTCTCGGGAATTTGAATGTCCACGTCTTCTACTTCGGCCAACACGGCCACCGTCACAGCGGAGGTGTGGATACGTCC
Source organism: uncultured Anaerolineaceae bacterium (assembly GCA_937894825.1). Lineage (GTDB taxonomy): Bacteria > Chloroflexota > Anaerolineae > Anaerolineales > Anaerolineaceae > Flexilinea. Next base: position 5,201 of record CALCQT010000012.1, on the reverse strand, counting down.
CTGTGACTCCGTTACCGGAACCCGCTGGACACGGTGGGTTCCTGATACGAATTTAAGGCGCGAATAAGCGCCTTTCCCTTTGACCATAAAAGAAATTTCCTTGTACCCCCCGACACCGATCCCGTTTTCGGACAGGATTTCGATATGCCAGCGGTGGGCTTCCGCATAATGGCTGTACATGCGGAACAGATCGGCGACAAAAATGGCCGCTTCATCCCCGCCGGTCCCGGCTCGGATTTCGATGATCACGTTTTTCGCGTCACGCGGGTCCTTCGGGATCAGCAGACTGCGGATTTTCGCTTCCATTGGTTCTACCTGCGGGAGTAAATCATCCAGTTCCGACGCGGCCAAATCAGACATTTCCGGATCTTTTTCCAGTTCCCGTGCCTCAGCAATATGCTGCAGAATATCTTTGTAGCGCTGGCCGGCTTCGGCAATCTCCTCCAGGTCCGACCGTTCCTTTAAAAGGTCGGCGGTTTTTTGAAAATCTCCGGCGTTCTCTTCAATTAATTGGTTAATTTCATCAAAACGTGATTGGATCGCGTTTATCTTGTCGAGCATGTTTCCTCTTTCAATTCAATAGCTTTCTTGTCAAGAATATCGGGCAGCCTTATGGGCTAACCGATCGGTTCGTTGATAATTATCACGAATTATAACAGGGGAATGATACGCCGATACCGGTCCGGAACCGATATCGACGAGAAATCCGCAGGAGGATTTTCCGATATGCCATCTCGAATCAGTTTTGAAATATCTGAAACTAAATTTGAATGTGCGTCGTTTGTATTATAGTTAACAAAATGCTGTTTTTAGAAAATGATTTTTATTAGACTTGAGGAGGACTCTGATATATGACTAAAAAACGATTTTCACCTGTCAAATTGTCGTACCTTGCGGTTCTTGTTTTGGCGTTCTTTGTGTCGGTTGCCGCGGTTTCAGCTGAGGCTACGCAACTGATCAACGTGAATGGGACCGGTTCGGTCTCTCTCCAGCCGGATATCGTGAAAATTTCCATCGGCATGGATACAGAGCGGGAAGATGTGCAGGATGCGATCAATGAGAATACGCAGAAAGTTGAAGCCGTAAAAAATGCCCTGTTTGCGGAAGGGCTTACCGAAGCCGATATTAAAACAACCAGCTATTCACTGTACAGTTCTCCCAAGTACTACCGGGATAACAGCGCCGGCCCGGGAGAATATATCTATACTGTGACATATTATGCCGAAATCACGCTGAACGATATCAGCAAGCTGAATCCGGCTTTGGACGCGGCTGTCAACAATGGCGCCACCAGCATTAATGGCATCACGTATGATTCATCCGAGCGGGAAACGGCTTACGATCAGGCGCGTGACCTGGCGATTGATGACGCACGGGCCAAGGCCGAGAAGATTGCCGAAAAATTGGGTGTGACGCTGCGAAATGTGGATTCGGTCACCGTGAATGATTATGACCTGGGGTACCCCTATGCGTTGAGCAGCGCGGGCATGGGCGGCGGCGCTGCCGGCACGCCTCAGATCAATCCGGGACTGGTGGATGTGAGTGTCAGCGTAAATTTGTCATTCACTTACGAATTGTAGGGAGTTGGATAAGACCTGACAGCGTAGTTGACAGAAGCGACTGTACGAATATAGGTTTTGCTTATCAGACGCTGCGCGTTTTGGTATCTTAAATTGAGAATATGAGGGTGTGTTTCGGCGATTCCTGCTGAAACACACCCTTGTATGTTTAAGTGCTTATTTATTTTGTTATAATCAGAATCTGGGCCGGTAGTTGGGTGAGTTGATTTCCTGAGGCCGGGAAGAGATATGTTCGGGAACGCTGCTGAACCGGAAGATGGGGAGAGAAAGCCGCGTAGATTGTTTTTCCCTGAGAGCGATGATTGATAGGGCGAATCCCTCCGCCTGAAAAGGAGCATTTGTTGAAAACGAAATCACGATGGTATTGGGAATTAATTCTGATTTCGGGTGTTGTTATCATCCTGGATCAAATATTGAAATATATCGTGCGGACGAACCTCCAATTGCGTGAAACCTGGATGCCTCTGAAATGGCTGGAGCCTTACGTTCGTATTATTCACTGGAAAAATACCGGCGTTGCTTTTGGTTTATTTCAGGGCCGCGGCTGGTTGTTCACGATTATTGGGCTGGTGGTTGTCGTGATGATTCTCCTGATTTACCGTCGGACGCTTGACCATAAACGGTATTGGCGGATCGCGCTGGCATTGCAATTGGGCGGTGCGCTGGGCAACCTGATCGACCGGATTAATCCAAAGCTGGGATATGTGGTTGATTTTATCTGGATCGGAAATTTCCCGGTTTTCAATGTCGCCGACATGGCCATTGTTGGCGGAGCGTTGATTCTTATCATCGGAATGTGGATGACAGACGAAGCGGCAAAGGAAGCGGTTGCGGAAGGAAATGACGCGGTTTCTATTCCTGAAGTGGAAGATGCGGCGACGATCACAATGCCTGAAACAGAGACTGACGAAAAGGAGAGCGGAAGCGATGATAATTTTACGCTTCCGGAGTTACCGGGAAGATCATGACTCACCAGGAAAATCCCCCCGCCATTGTTCCCGACCTTCCTGCGGGAATAAGGAAAGGCTTTTTATTTCAGGAACGTACCCCTACCCGGCTGGACCATCTGCTTTCGGCCTGGATGCCGGATTATTCCCGTTCCCGTTTTCAACAGTTCATCCGGGACGGGCGGGTTTTTGTGGACGGAAAAGCTGCATCCAAAGGCGGCGTGATTGTTTCGGAAGGGCAGCAGATTGAAGTTTTCATCCCGCCGCTTCAGGAATCAACTTTGATCCCTGAAGAAATTCCACTTGACATTATCTATGAGGACGCTCATGTCATCATCATCAATAAGCCGGCCGGAATGGTCGTTCATCCGGCTGTCGGGCATCAAAGCGGGACGCTGGTGCACGCGGTGCTGGCGCATTGCCATGACCTGAAAGGGTTTGGCGGTGAAATCCGTCCGGGTGTGGTTCATCGGTTGGATCGGGATACCTCCGGAATCATCGTGATGGCGAAGGATGAGAAAACGCACGCGTTTCTTCAGCGCCAATTCAAAGGCCGAAGTACTGACAAGCGGTATCTTGCCCTGGTTGATGGCGCGCCCCCTACTCCGACCGGACGGGTGGAAACGCCGATTGGCCGGGATCCGCTCAAGCGGCAGCGGATGGCTGTTTTACCTGCCGATAAAGGCCGGGAGGCAATTACCGAGTACTTTACCAGGGAAAGTTATTTGAATCATACCTTGATCGAAGCGCATCCGCTGACAGGCCGGACGCACCAAATCCGGGTCCATATGGCGTTTTTGAAGTGCCCGATTGTGGGTGATGTTTTGTATGGATATCGGAAAGTTTCGATACCGCTTTCCCGTCATTTTTTGCATGCCTTGCGCTTAACTATTAAGTTGCCGGATTTTACTGAACCTCAGACCTTTGAGGCTCCGCTTCCCCCGGAATTAACGGAAATTCTGTCAGAATTGCCCCGAAAAGTGAATTGATTCGGTCGCTTTTTGACATTCTGACCCCTCGTAATCTCTCAACACTAAACCCTCAGATTTTTATCCGGTTTAATGCAGTCCTGCTAATGAAAACAGGAAAAAAGGAAGGATATTTAACGCAATTCTTCCTTTTTTTTAGAATTTGGGCTGGAATCCATGGATAAAAAAGGCTTTAAGTCTTATAATATTGCAGACATTCATGTTTCAAGCGTTTTAATATCGTAATGTGCTTGGGGGAGCGTTTCAACGCATACTTTTATCGGTTTGGCCGGCAAAGTCCATGCGCTATAGCGAAAAATGGCGAGGAATCCTTGCTCCGGAATGTTCTTCGAGAAACTTTCCGCGGAGAAATAGTGGATAACACTAAAATACTACTTTTGAATCAAACAAGAAACAATCGTAGGCCGTATGATTAAATTGGTTATTTTGGGGATTCACCGAGCCTATTACGATTAATAAGAAAACTGGTATGTGCCCGATTGTATGATTGGAAGAATCCCGACACAGAGAATTTCTACGAATGCGGAAAGATTTCGAATCGATGAATAATTCATAAACGGGAATTGCTGATTTTTCTCAGGACAGAGCGTTGAGAATGAGAAAAATAACATCCATGCTGATAAGATTTATTTTGTTCGCAAAAGAACCGGAATAAGTCCATTAAGAAGTCGCAATAAAGTTTCCAAAGAATGTATAGAGAATAAGGAATAAGGTAGAAACGATGAAATTTTATACCCAGGATGTTGAAACGGTTTTTTCAGAAGTGCATAGTGGAATGTCCGGTTTAACGCAAGCTGAGGCGGATAAGCGGCTGGCGGAGAATGGGAAGAATAAGCTGGTTGAGCCGGAAAGGGATTCTTTATTTAAAAGATTTCTGGCACAGCTTAATGACCCAACCATCATTCTTTTGCTTGCCGCAGCCGCAATTTCCGGTGTGATGGCTGTCGTTCATGATGAATCTTTCGCAGACGTTATCATTATTTTAGCAATTGTTATTATTAATGCGATTCTCGGTGTATATCAGGAAAATAAAGCGGAAAAAGCGATTGAAGCCTTGCACAAGATGACGGCTGCCACTTCCAAAGTGTTCCGTGATGGGAAACAGGTGGTGATCCCGAGCGAGGACCTGGTCGTCGGTGATGTCATCAACCTGGAAAGCGGCGATGCAGTTCCGGCGGATGGCCGGATCCTGTTCAGCGCAAGCATGAAGATTGAGGAATCATCGCTGACCGGAGAGTCTGTGCCGGTTAATAAATTCATTGATATCCTGAATCTGGAATCCGGTACGAAAGATGTTCCGCTTGGCGACCGGAAAAACATGTGTTATATGGGCAGCACGGTTGTTTATGGCCACGGGCTGGCCGTAGTCACCGATACCGGTATGAAAACGGAAATGGGGAAAATTGCCACCGCGCTGACAGAAGCGGAAGACGAGACGACTCCGCTGCAGCGGAAATTGGCCGAACTGAGTCATTTTTTGACCAAGTTGGTGATCGGGATTTGTCTTTTCGTTTTTGCCTTTGGCGTGATAAAAAGCGGCAGCCTCTCCGTGAATACGATCCTGAATACATTCATGGTTGCCGTCAGTTTGGCGGTGGCTGCGATCCCGGAAGGACTGGTGGCGGTGGTCACAATTGTTCTTTCGGTCGGTGTAACGAACATGTCCCAGCGGAACGCTGTGATCC
>CALCQT010000011.1 GCA_937894825.1 uncultured Anaerolineaceae bacterium | reverse complement strand
CTTAGGTGTAATGAGGCAGGGAAGGGATTCATAGAAGGATCAGAATGTATTGTCACCTGGGCGATCGGTCACTTGGTCGGCCTGGCCGATCCGGACCATTATGACGAGAAATATAAAACCTGGGATCCGGCACATTTACCGATTATGCCGGACCTAATGAAGTTAGTAGTATTGCCCAGTACCAAAGAGCAGTTCAACGTGATTAAAAAGCTGATGCAGCGACCCGATGTTGGTAATTTGGTAATTGCCACGGACGCTGGCCGGGAAGGGGAGCTGATCGCCCGTTATATCATGACGTTGGCTGGTTGGCGCAAACCCTTTACCCGGCTCTGGATATCCTCCCTCACAGAAGAAGCCATTAAAGATGGATTTAGGGCGCTGCGGCCTGGCCAAGAATATGATCGTTTATACCAGGCAGCTGCCGCCCGATCGGAAGCAGACTGGTTAGTAGGTATGAACGGCACAAGAGCATATACAACAAAATTTCGTGCCTTGTTGACGGTCGGCCGCGTCCAAACTCCGACGTTGGCCATGATAGTTAAGCGTGAGCAAGAAATCCAAAAGTTTGTCTCGCAGCCGTTTTGGACCCTTTCGATTGACCTGGACCATTTCCAGGCGAAGTGGTTTGATCCCGAATCAAAGGACGGTAAAATACTGGACAAACAGACGGCCGAACGAATCCAAAAACAAGTCTCCGGCGCTGTTGCAGAAGTAACAGGTGTAACTTCCGAAGAAAAGCAGCGGCCACATCCGCTACTTTATGATCTGACGGAACTGCAAAGGGAAGCGAACCGATACTTTGGCTTTACGGCAAAGAAAACGCTCGGCATTGCCCAGGACCTTTACGAAAAGTTTAAGTTAATTACTTATCCGCGTACGGACAGCCGCCATATCTCTAATGATATGATCTCAACCTTGCCTGGGCGGCTTGGTGTGCTGGCGGCTGGTTCTTATGGAAATATAGCGCAGCGGTTATGCGCTAAGACGCCAGCGCTTGATAAACGGACTGTAGACGATATGAAAATCAGCGACCACCACGCCATTATTCCTACTAATAAGCCCGCGCCAGCCGACTTACCTGCTGATGACGCGAAGGTTTATGACCTGGTGGCTAGACGCTTCCTGGCGCAGTTTTTACAGGCCGAAGTCAAAGTAAATACCAAAGTGGAATTAAAAGCGAACGGGGAATTATTCGAAGCCTCCGGAACAGTTATTAAAGAAGCGGGCTGGTCGGCTGTTTATATGGGCCTAAAAGACGAAGATGGAAAAGAGGAAACTTCCTTGCCGCTGATTAAGACAGGGGAGCGCTATCCGATAAGAAATGTCAATATCAAAGCAGACCAAACCAAACCACCGGCGCGTTATAATGATGCTACGCTGCTGTCGGCTATGGAGGGAGCTGGTAAGCTGCTCGATGGCGAAGAATTGAAAGAACAGCTCAAAGATCGGGGCCTGGGCACGCCGGCGACCAGGGCGGCCATTATTGAAAAACTGATTGATACGCAATATGTGACCCGGCAAGGGAAGTTCTTGCAGCCGACGCCCAAAGGAATTACTACGGTTAGTATTTTACCGGAGCTACTCACGAGTCCGGAAATGACAGCGAAGTGGGAACAAGCTTTAGCTAAGATTGAAGCCGGCGAAGCAGCGGCGGATCCGTTTTTGAAAGCGATTCGCCATTTTACGACACAGATTGTCTCCCAGGCGAAATCCGAAACGCGCACCATCCAAAAAGACAAAGTTTCAGAGATACTTTGTCCGCGCTGCAGCAAGAACCTAATCGAAAAGAAGGGTCCGCACGGTGTTTTCTTAGCTTGTCCTGATCGGGAAGGGTGTGGCCACACTCAGCCGATGCAGAAGACCACAAAGAAGAAATGTCCGGAATGTAAAAAGGAATTGATGGTTGAGCTGAAAGGCAAATTCGGCCCATACTTCAAGTGCAACGGTTGCGGCCATACCATGTCAAAGTATTCTAAAGCGAAAGGGAAATCGGCCCCGGTCGCCGATCGCGAACGTGAACGCGAAGAATTAAAAGTACATGGCCGCAATGTTTGAATAAAACAAGCAAGGGACGGGCTTGTGGCCTGTCCCTTGCTTGTTCGTTTAAGTCTTTAAGTATCGGACTTGCGGCGGTTACATTCACGACAAAGCATTTGACAGTTTTCTGCATTTGTCTTGCCGTTTTGGCTCCAGGGCGTGATATGGTCGGCCTCCATATCAGAGAGTTCGAATTGTTTATTGCACATATTACAGATGCCTTTTTGCCGCTCATAAGCGGCCCTTTTTTGGCTTTCCGAGAATGAACGAATGTTAAGGTGTCTTTCCTCGCCGGTCAAAACAAAGGGATAGATGCCTTTTTTATTAGTAACGTCATCGTCCATCATGAGCCTTGAAACTGCGTTTTCAAGCTCATCCGGATCCAGGACGGCGTCTTTATGGCGGTTATAAAGTAATCCCCATTCAACGCCTTTCATATCTTTGCGAGTGACAGGAAAGATTGTCTGCACCCATTCGATAACCCGTCTGAAATAGATCCATATTTGATTAGCATTTTCGTCGTTTTGGTGAAGAGCCATGTATTCTTCTATGGTCTCAAGGCCGTCCCGATCGGCAATCCACCTGATAGCTTTTTCGAGGTATTCCTGACGAATGGGCGAACCGTTCATATAGTCTTTGGCCATGTTGTACGCGCTGCACTGGGGTTTTGAAAAGTGTCTTTTGGCGTCAGACAGCCAGGGCCCGGTATATGCGGTATTACGCAGCTCCTGTTCCGAAAGACGAATGCCGGCAATGTTGATAACCCTGAACCATGACAGCACTTCCGAAGGCGTGCCTTCGCAAACGTAAATATCCAGTACGTAGTTATAGATGGCTTCTTGTTCATCGGGTTCGAGATTAAAGAAATATCTGTAATCAACGGCGAATGTACGTTCACTATCCGCAGCATAGCGACAAATAGAAATGGTGCGCTGCTGGCCATCCATTAGTTCATATTGATTGTCATTTACTTTGGACCAGTACATCACGTTGACTGGGAAGCCTTTCATGACGGAACGGATAACTTCATCACGGTCGTTGCCGGAATAGATGTATTCGCGCTGATAGGCCGGGCGCACGTCAAGTTTGCCTCCGTAAGCGACAACGCCTTCAATACCATCCGGGCCTTTTTCTTCATAGCCGGCGATAAGTTCTCTGATAGTAACCTGTTTGCGTTCGATTTTCATTTTTGGTCACCTGGCTTGTTTTTTACTTTACGAATAGCAATTCTTACATACTTCTCCTTACCATTAACGATAGGTTTAGCAAGGTCAAAGGGGCCGTCACTTCCATGGTGAAATTCGCCAACAAGCTCAAATTGTTCGGGACAGTGGATTGCCATATATGTTATTGGTACGCCTATAATACCGTTATAATCCATAGGAATGTTACAACAACGGGCGCAGTCAATAGCATCGAACGTGTCGTAAGCGGGGTATTCCTCCGGATTGTATCGTTTATATAAATCAAGCGGATGGTGTCGCTTATCAGTATCCATGTTTGTAAACCAACATATATTCCCCA
>CALCQT010000010.1 GCA_937894825.1 uncultured Anaerolineaceae bacterium | reverse complement strand
CAGTGACAAGGCATTTTTAATTTTTTCAGCTTCCTGCTTTGCGGAAAGCGGATTGAGCCAGACATGCGGGTCAAAATCGCCATGATCGTGATCTTCGTCATCCTCATGATCTTCCTCATGAGGATATCCTTCCATCAGATCCAACCCTTCCGAGGCTTCCACAACGATCAGTTCTTGGTTCTGAAGCGAAGCCAACACGTCCGAGACCCAATGTTCCAATCCCGCGCCATTGTAGATAAAAATATCCGCGTTTTCGAGCCCAATAATATCGGCAGCCGTTGGTTCCCACTCATGCGGTTCCATCCCAACCGGTACCAGATTCACAACCGTCGCCTTATCCCCGGCAATTTTTGTTGAAAAATCAAATAACGGGTAAAAACTGGCATATACTGAAAGTTGTTTTTCCTCACTGGCTTTCGCCGGGACAGGTACAACAACCTGTGGGAAAAGAATACGTCCAATCCCCAATGAAAGCGCAAGCAGTGCTGCCAAAACATAAACAAATTTTTTTTTCATCGCACCTATCCTCAGGCTGCACACAAGAATCGGGGTTCAGATCTCGCCGCAGATCTTTTTTTCCTTTATACAGATTGAATTTCGCTATGCAAAACCAAACACATGCAAATAATTCATATTCGCATTTATTGTAGTGGGATAAAAAAATTTAGTCAAGCCGGTAAAAGGCGAAATCAACAGAGATATGACATATTTATGTAAAAGACCGGTAAAACAAATTTCTCAAAACAATAAAGAGGTTGCATCAAATGCAAATGCTTCCTATTTATCTGAAAGCCCCCCTCCCATCCGGGGCATACAGCTGTGACCCTCAGACGAGGAAACCCTCTCACAATTTTTATTGGGAATCCACCATTCCACGAAAACGAAATGCACCCGGGTACTTTTTTCATTCAATCAATTGCATCTACTTTACCACGCATTATCCTTTTAAAAAAGCAATTTTTGAGCCTCGTGAAAATGAACACAAATTGTCGATTACCGGTTAAAATCTATCCGGTGCTGGTGATTCAAGTATGGAGAAGCCCACCATTCAGATCAGGAGAACAGCGCGATGCGTTGTTTATCGCGGCAAGGTGTATTGTGCTCACACTACCAGTACTTTTGAGCAAAAATGTTGGATTTTGACGCCTTTATCCAAACTCGTTCAGGCGCCGGGATTCAAAATACCACAGAATAAGGATACCAATGAAAATTGTCTACGTCGGATTGGGATTTCTATTCCTGGGATTAGCTGTGATCGGAGCGACTATGCCGATTTTGCCGACCGTCCCTTTTTTGTTGTTAGCCTCTTTTTTCTTTGCGAAAGGTTCGGACCGCGTAAACCGTTGGTTCAAGTCCACCGGCATATATAAAAAGCATCTGGAATCTTACATTGAATCCCATTCGATGACATTAAAAACGAAATGTAAGATCCTGGCACTTTCCACCAGCATGATGATGATCGGTTTTTATTTTTCAAAAATAACCTCAGCCCGAATTATTATTCTGGTCTTAATGGCAGTGCAATATTATTACTTCTTCTTTAAAATTAAGACAATCCGGTAAAATTACTTCAGCGCAAAGCGGTTCAGAATTTTAAAGGATTGTTCAGTGCAAACGGAGACAATCTTACCCGCTTTCGCAGCGATAACAAACTGATTCCGGGAAAAGCCTGGCTCAAAAATCGGGTTGGCAGAAACACACAGCTCACCCCATCTGAAGGGAAAATCAAGCAAGATGACCAATTTAAACTTTGAAGGCGCCGCTGTCGGCGTAATTGCATTTCTGATCATCGGAGTTTTTCATCCAATCGTCATTAAAAGTGAGTACTATTTCACAGATCGAATCTGGCCGGTTTTTCTTGTGGTGGGGATTCTGGTCATCGCGGGATCCTTTTTTGTCAGCAATTCACTGCTGGCAGCCATTCTGGGCGTCCTGGGCTGCTCCTGCATCTGGTCAATCCGGGAACTGCATGAGCAGCGCGAACGGGTCGAAAAAGGCTGGTTCCCGAGCAATCCCAACCGGAAGGAAGACTGAATCGCTCCAAGGCCGGTCTGTTTATCATAATAGGGATCAACGTATCATCCGCCAATTTAATACCCGCGATTCTGCACATTGCGGGTGCCCGGTCTGCTGAAGGTGGACAATGGTGCACCCGCAAGAGATACCCCTACATAACCCTTTCGATAAACAGTTAATATCTGATTTTTGACATCCTGTCATTTATGATGAGGGTGTCAAAAGTAGAATTTGGAGCCGGTACTCGTAGTTGAAGGAGAAAAACGATTTATATGATCGCCCCTACAAGGGATGCCGTTTAATATTTTTGACGTCCTGATCATTTATGATCCGGTTTCTGGTCCGTTTCTCAAAATCCGGAAACCATAAAGCCCCATCAAAATAAAAAGCGGCACGATGATGAGCAGGGAAATCCGCGGATAGTCCGATCTTGTGCTGAACGCAAACGGCAGTGCGCAGAGGTCCAGAATGAAATGGGAGAGGATCGCGCACCAAAGGCTGTTCGTTTTAACATAGATGGCCCCCCAATAAATGCCGAGCCCAACCGTCCAGAGGATTTTAAAAATGATCACGTCCATCGGCTGTCCGAGTGTGCCCGGAACATGCCCGAGGCCAAAGATCAGCGCCGTGATCAGTACCGCATAGACAGCATGACTGTCTCTCCCGCCGAGCCATTTCCGCAGAACATTCAGCAGCAGTCCGCGTACATACAGCTCTTCGATGAAAGCGACACAGAAATAATAAACGACGCATTCCACGATGACTTTGGCGGGCGAGGGTGTGCGGTCAAACGGCATAAGCCCGATGGCAAACGCGAACAGACTGACGGCGAAGGCGACGATGCCGATCGCGCCGTAGCGCTTAAATCCGCCGGATATTCCCGCGAGATTGAAATGGAACTCCCAATCCGGAACGATCCATTTCATCAGCAGCAAACAGATGGCAACCGCCAGAATCTGGTTACAGATCAGTGCAATGTAGATCGGATCAATGTCCGCAATACGCAGTGCGTCAATCGAAACGAAAGCCGAAAGCGGAAAAATGAACAAATCCATTCCGGCTGTCAATATGGCCATCAACAACGGGAGGATGAGCGGGTGTTTCGCGGTCCATTGTCTGATTTTTGTCACAGGTGCATCCTTCTCAAAAAATATGGTTTGATAAACAGATTTCAATATATTCTTATGTGAGAACAATATAGGCAGGTGAATAACAGCAGAATCGGCCCTCTAATGATTGAGCCGAACTTTATTCCTGATCCCCACTGCAATAATCATCTGTAGACTGTAATGATTTACCTCACGACCTACTTGTCGTGCGCCCTCATTTTGAACTATCCGGAAAATCCGGATAGTTGACGGCTCGTCCAACTCGCCATCATAGAAAATTTTGTGAATATGCTCGTTCACCGTACGAACATCTATGTCATAAAGCTCCGCCATCATCTTTTGACTAATCCATATATTCTCATCCGCATACCGCATCTCAAAACTGCGCTCGCTATGCTCACTATCCCCACCGGATGCGATGAACGTCAAATATTCAGCAGTTGAACTGCGAATTGTGACAACATTCGGACTCTTTTTTTTCATCCCAGTTAATTCATTCCTCAGATCATTTTTATTCAGACCAATATTATTTCTTTTAGTATTCAAGAACTGGTAACTTTTTTATCTTTTATTGATTATACTGAGAACTTTGCGGATAGAAAGAAATACCTACAGTCCTAGTTCAAATCATGAGCCGATTTTACAGCCAGTCGGAGCCGGATAACACCCTTCGGGCAGCAATCGGCACACCCGGCGCACAAAACGCAATCCGAATGAAACATCGTCCCCGTGCTCACCATCGCGCTCACCGACAGACTCATCGGGCACTGCCGGTCACAGGCGCCACAGCGAATGCATTTGTCCGGATCAGCCTGCAACCGCAGCGCCGGTAAGCGGAGTTTTTCTTTCATGGTTGTCCCAATAATCATAAACGGCGCCATCCAGCAGGCCGTATGGCAAAAAGCGCGCCTGCCAAGCGTCAGTGAGAGCAGCACAATCAGCCCGACCACAAAGAAATAAACGATGTAACTGCCCGGAGCGGAGACGGAGATACCGCTCTCCGTGTAGTAGAGCACATCCATCCGTTTCAGCCCGCCCGCAGTGATAAAGCCGGCCAGGATCGCACCCAGCCACGGAACCCAGATGATATATTTGATCCAGCGCTGCCATTTTGCCGGTGGTTTATTCACGATTCCGCTGCAGACATGCTGCAACCCGCCGGCCGGGCAAAGCCAGCCGCAGAAAGCCCGTCCGAAAAAGAGCGCCGTCAGGAATTGGCTCAGAAACAGCACGCCGCTCCCGGACAAAACGCCTTCAAAACTGCCCTGAATGACCAGGTAGGGTGAAAAATAGTTGAGCGTAACCGGAAACAATAGCAACGAAACTAGTTGGATTATTTTGCGGGTTTTCTGGCGTCTCATTTTAGTTTTTTCTCTCTTCCTGGCCTTCATTTTGGCCTTCGTTCGTGGTTTCCAGCAGCATCAGCGCCTCGTCCGACCAGGCAAGATAAGCGTGATAAACATGTTCGCCGAACAGGATGGTGAGAAAATAGTACAGATGATCCGCGTCCTGATCCAGCACAGGCTCCAGGCTGGATTTGTACTGCCGGATGCGGGCGGCATTCTCCTGGTGACGGTCCCGGAACGCCCGGATTCGTTCCACAGTCTTTTCGACCGGGAGATCGCCGCTGAAGAAGAGTTTCAGCAGGATGCCGTATTTGGTGTATTCTTTTTCCTCCGGCAGCACGAGCCAATCCGCCAGAGCCCTTCTGCCCGCATCGGTGATCGAATAGACATGTTTTTGCGGGCCTCTTCCGCTGTCTTCCACCGATTTAACGACCAGCCCATCCATCTCAAGCCCGGCCAGTGAAGGATAAATCTGGTTGTAGCCGGCATTCCAAAAATGGCTGATCAAGTGGTCAATTCGCTTCTTGATCTCATAACCGCTCAAGTCTTCGTGATTGAGCAATCCCAGGATCATAAAACGGGGAGTGTTTTCTTTTGCCATAGCGCCTCTATATCAAGTTGATATATATTATATCATCCTGATA
>CALCQT010000009.1 GCA_937894825.1 uncultured Anaerolineaceae bacterium | reverse complement strand
CTCTTCGTTGGCGGCCCTCCAATTGCCAATGTTCATCGGGACAAAAGGCAGCTTCCCGGACATCCCGACCTGCCAGAAAAATTGCTGGCAGATTTCCTCAAAAGTCAGGCTGGTGAAATGGTCAATCTCAGGCGTCACCTGGTTCTCAAGGATCATTTGTGCTCCGCCGCGTTCAAGCTGGGAACGGTTGGGATGGTGGAAGCCCCCCGTGTGAGAATACCATCCAGAATATTCTGCTGTAATGTCTGTTCCGGTTGGATGGTATTCAAATAGGCCGGTGTGCCACCGTAAACCGCATAGGCGCGTACCTGATCTTCCGGCTGAAATGCAGGATAGAATAAACGAGCGTCCTTAAACTGAAGTGGTTCAAGCAGATATTGCGCTGTCCTTCTGCCATATAACGGAGCTTGGTACCCTAACACAGTCTCTTCCATCATTCCGATGTCGGCCAATTCGGCCCAAAACGCAAAACAGAAAATTCCGAAAGAGTGGACGGAAAGCTGAGAAAGTTATCTTCCGGGTAAATTATCCCTTACCGGTCTTTTTGCAATCGCTTGCGTTCCTGTTCCCATAATATCGAAAATCGTTCAAAGACGTCAGCAATGACTTTCAGATCTTCTTCCGGGTAACTTGAAATCAACGCATCCTGTGCCTTCCTCGCCGACTCGAACCAGGCGGCGATTTTCTCGGCGCACGATTCCGTAGGGTGGATCAGAGTTCCGCGGCGGTCATCGGGATTGGGCCGGCGTTCGATCAGCCCTGCCTTCTCCAGCCGGTCAAGCATGGCGGTCGTTGCGCCTGACGTGAGACCGGTATGCCGGGCGAGTTCGGAAGGCGTGGAGACCCCCTTGAGCAATAAAAGCCGGAGACATTCCATATCGTTCACGCTAAAACCCGCCCATGCGCTCATCGCGATTCGAAACAGCGTCAATTGAACGCCATAATCCCTGACTGCTGTCAGAGCGCGTCTTTTTAATTCCGTCTTTTGGGATTTCTGCATAAAAAACCTCTTGACTTTATCTTTACAATAAAGTATCTTTATTATATAGCAAAAATCTTGCACACGCAAGGCGAACTTTCCTGAACCGGGATTTGCCTTATGGGGAAAGTCCCTTCGGGAAGGACCCTTAAGGAAGGCAAGAAACCTGTTCTGTACAAATTGTAAGGAGTTTCGATGAAAAACCAGGAATCAATCAATAACGCCGAAATGGCGAATCAAACTACTCAGGGATTCTCAGACCAAGAGAAAGCCGCGATGCGGGAACGCGCCAAAGAGCTGAAGATGGAAGCGCGCATGAACAAGAACAAGGCAGCGGGGGAAAATGCTGTTCTTTCGGCGATCGCCGCCATGGAGGAGCCGGACCGCAGCATGGCGACACGAATCCATGAAATCATCAAAGCAAACGCGCCAACCCTCTTTGCGAAAACCTGGTATGGCATGCCCGCATACGCCAACAAAGATGGCGATGTGATTTGTTTCTTCCAAAATAAGCAGAAATTCAATGCACGCTACGCAACCATTGGCTTCAATGACAAGGCGAACCTGGATGAGGGTTCCATGTGGCCGACCTCCTTCGCGCTGATGGCATTAACTGCCGCTGAAGAGGAGAGAATCGCGGCGCTTGTGAGGAAAGCGGTGAGCTGAAGATTTATTGCATAGTGATATAGCGCCTTCGAGCACTCTTAAAGAGTTATGGCGCTGGCGCGTTTTAAAACAACACTAAGAAAATCCTGATTATTATAATCAGGATTTTCTTAGTGTTGTACAACGCCGGAAGAACTTTAAGCTGGTTTCTGTTGATCCCTTTGCCGCTACCGGTTCACCTGGTTCCGGAATGCTTGCGGAGACAACCCGGTATACTTGCGGAAAACCCGGCTGAAATAAGCCGGATCGTAGAAACCGAGGTCACAGGCGATCAGCGTGACGCTGTCCGAAGACTGCAGCAGCAGTTCCTTCGCCTTTTGCGTCCGCAGCCGATTCAAATACTCCCAGGGCGTCATCCCCACCTCAGCGCAGAAAATATGCGTCAGGTAATTCTCACTGACCCCCACGGCCCGCGCGATTTCCTGCCGGCTGAACACACTGCGGTAATTTTGGTACAGAAAAGCCAGCGCCTTCTTGACCAGCTTACTGGTCGGCTGCGCCAAAAAGCCGGCCTCGGTCCCCAGCGTCTTCTGCAGCAGCGTCAGCGCCGCCTCGTTGGTCAACAGGTCTTTATTCTGAAAGACAACTTTCGCATAGTCAAGTTTTTGGATATCTGCCTGCGTGATCAGTTTGCCGCTCAGCACCAACACCGGCACGTGACTGATTTTCGGATTGCTCCGGATCCGGTCGAGCACCGCGAAACCGTCGACCGTCGGCATCACCAGATCGAGCAGGACCAGGCTGGGCACGATTCCGCTCAAAATTTCCAGCGCTTCAACGCCGTCTTTGGCTTCGATGATCTCATAGCCTGGAACGGCTTCATGCACCAGGTTGCAATAGAGTATTCGCGCTTCGGGATCGTCGTCGACGATCAGGATCGGCTTGTTGGCGGACTTGAGGGCATGAATGTGTTCAATCAGGGTTTTCGCGTTCACCGGTTTGGTCAGGATACTGGTGTATGCGGCCGATGCTTCGTCCGCGTCACGACTGTAAAGGATGAAGGGGATATGGCAATAATCAGGGTAACCGCGCAGCCTTTCAATGATGGTCCAATCTTCGGCTGTGGCGTTTGCGATGTCCCAGGCCAATGCGCGGGGACGATACTTCTGTAATAAATCGGCCAAATCGCCATATGGGTGAATCGACCGAATGGAGAGCCCCTGTGCCAGGCTTAACGCTGTCAGTTCTGCCGGGACTTTTTCGGAGGCGCCGATCAGCAGGATCGTAGGATTGGTCACGGCCTCCGAATAACCCATTTTGCCGGTCAGTGACGGCAGCGGCAGATAAACATGGAATACTGACCCCTGGCCGACGCGGCTTTCGAGGCTCATGGCGCCATAGTGTAACGCGACCAGACGCCTGGTGATACTCAGCCCCAGTCCGATCCCTTCCGGGCGGCGCGTGGGGCGGCCGGAAAGATTAACCGAAGTGAAAGGTTCAAAGATCTGTTCCTGCTGGTCGGGTGGGATTCCCAGCCCGGTGTCTTTCACCCACAGGTGGATATGCGGCGGTTCCACCCTGGCGCCGAGCACAATCTCACCTTTTTTTGTGAATTTTTGTGCGTTGCTGAGCAAATTCAGCAGAATCTGGCGCAGACGGACCTGATCGCCGTATAAAACCGGCAATCGTTCCGGCAGATCCAGCTTCCAGGAAATTTCACCTGCCGCGGTGTCCGCGATGCTATGAAAAACATCCTCCAGAAACGTTTTGCTGGAAATATATTCCGGGTAGAGGTCCAGTTCATCGATTTCGGCCCGTGAGAGGTCAAGCAGATCGTTGATGATCCGTTTCAGGTGTTCGCTGCTTTGGTAGACATGCTGCTGGTCCTGGATCAGCTGGGCGGGAAGTTCCGTATGGTATGGATTGGGCTTCTGCAGCGCGAGTTCGCTGTATCCCATGATAATGTTGAGCGGCGTGCGCAGTTCATGCCCGACATTTGCCAGCAGACGGGTCTTCAGAAGGTTTGCCTTTTCAGCCATAGCTCTGGCCTCAACCGCTTCCGCGTAAAGTTCCGCGTTGCGCATGGCGATGCCTAACTGATCCGCCAGCGACTGCAGCCCGATCAGTTCGGTGCGCAGATGATGGGAGAAATGTTGACTGTGCAGATCCAGCAGGCCGAGAATCTCCTCATCAATACGGATCGGCAGGATGACGCGCGTGCGCGTGGCGGGCCACAGCGGGTCGGTGGGGTACCGCGTATTGGTGAGTGTATCCGGAATGAAAAGCGCCTCATTGGTATGGAGCACTTCCTGAAGAGGCCCAAGCGGATCGATCGGCGGAGTAGCATCGTTGTATACGATGTCATCGACCTGTTCCAGGATCAGCGTTTTATTTTCCTTGCGATAAAGGAAGAACTGAACATGATCATAGCCATAATTGGAACGGATCAGATTCGCGATTTCCTTGCATAATTTTCTGCGGTCCAGCAGCGCGCCGACCCGACGATTAATCGCGGCGCTGGTTTCCAATTGAGCGATGCGCTCCCGTTCCAGTTGGCGGTTGACTCCGACCAGGCGGCTGGGAAGATTCGCAATATCGATCAGTTTGCGTTTGATCGCATCGTTGACATTTTCGCCTGTGATCAGGTGCGGCAGGTAGCCGTAATGCTCGGGCAGTGGTTCACCCTGGGCAGCCTGGAAGGCCAGCTCCACCGCGCGGGTGCCAAATTCGGAGGCTGAGGTCTCGACGGTCGCACTGAAACTGCCGTCAGCGATCGCGGCCAGCGCCTGCGGATCACCATTCACCCCGGCGATCAAAACATGCGCGTCGGGAATGCCGGATTGCTGTAGTGCGTCGCGTGAGGCCAGTGCCAGTGAATCCGATAAGCCGAAGATCGCGTCGATCGGGGTGCCAAACTGCAAAAGCGCCTGCTGGATCTGCGGGTACGCCTGATCCTAGCGCCA
>CALCQT010000008.1 GCA_937894825.1 uncultured Anaerolineaceae bacterium | reverse complement strand
TTCAACAACATTCTGCCGCCTGAAATGCAGTTCAAAAATCTCCCGTTGGAAAAAGGCGGGATCAAGGACCTGATCGCCGAAGTGTATCAGGTTTGCGACCAGGAAGTCACAACAGAAGTCGCCGACCTCATTAAGGACGTTGGCTTTGAATATGCCATGCGTTCCGGCTCAACCATTGCTGTTTCGGATATTACCATTCCGGAACGAAAGGACAGCTTCATTCATGAGGCGGATACGGAAGTCAGCTCAATTAATAAGCAGTGGCGGCGCGGTTTGCTGACTGAACAGGAACGCAATGACCGGACCATTGAGGTTTGGCAGAATACGACCGCAAGGATCGCCAAAGAGGTGCGGGCGAACATGGATCCGGAAGGAAACATGGCGACCATGGCCAACTCCGGCGCGACCAAAGGCGGTTTCGGACCGATTGCCCAGCTGGCCGGTATGCGCGGGCTGATGGCGGACCCGTCCGGACGTATTATCCGGCTGCCGATCAAATCCAATTTCCGTGAAGGGTTGGATGCGCTGGAATATTTCATCTCCACGCACGGCGCGCGGAAGGGGCTGGCCGATACCGCACTGCGGACGGCTGACGCGGGATATCTGACCCGCCGTTTGGTCGATATCGCCCAGGATCTGATCGTCAACGATGAAGACTGCGGAACGCAGGAAGGAATTTGGATCCGGCGGGCTGATGATGTTGCCAAGCAATCATACGCGGAACGTTTGTACGGACGTCTCACGGCTGAACGGGTCATTGATCCGATCACGGGTGAAATTCTGGTTGAAAAAGGCGGTTTGGTTGATCACGCCGTCGCAAAACGTCTGGATGACTCGAACGTACAGGAAATCAAGGTTCGCTCTCCAATGACCTGTGAACTGAAGCACGGTATCTGCTCCAAATGTTATGGGCTGGATCTGGGCCGGGGCCGGATGGTTGAACTCGGTTCGGCTGTTGGAACGGTGGCCGCACAGTCCATCGGTGAACCCGGTACACAGCTGACGCTGCGGACTTTCCACTCCGGTGGTGTGGCCCAGGGCGGCGACATCACAACCGGTCTCCCGCGTGTGGAAGAATTGTTCGAAGCACGGCGGACACCGAAAGGTGAAGCCGTTATCTCGCAGATCGACGGTGTGGCAAAGATTATCCAATCGGATAAATACACCGATCTGCGCAGTGTCCGGGTGGATCACAGCGAGTTGGTTTCCGACACATATGAGATCCCGCAAGGCTGGGAAGTCAAAGTGAAAGAAGAGCAGGTCGTCAATCTGGGCGACGTGGTTGCGGAAGGCGGCGAAGCGAATATCACCGTCGGACATACCGGCCGTGTCCGCTTTGAGGATGGCAAGGTTGTTGTTACCTACGAACAGCAGACCAGTGAGGAATATGATATTCCAAGCACCTCCCGCCTGATGATCAAGGATAATGAACAGGTTCGCGCCGGGCAGCCGCTGACGGAAGGGTCACTGAATCCGCACACGGTACTGCGTTTGAATGGGCGTGACGCCTGCCAGATGTATATCCTGACGGAAATCCAGCGCGTTTACCGGGCGCAGGGTCAGAACATCAACGACAAGCATTTTGAGGTGATCATCCGCAAGATGCTGGGCAAAGTGCAGGTGGTTCGCTCCGGCGATTCGCCGTACCTGCCGATGGATGTGGTGGACCGGCTGCGCATTCAGGAAATGAACGAAAAGCTGGAAGCGGAAGGGAAGACGCCGGTCAAATTTGTTGAGGTGTTGTTAGGCGTGACCAAAGCCTCGCTGAGTACAGATTCCTGGCTTTCGGCTGCTTCGTTCCAGCATACCATCAAGGTGATGGCCAGCGCCGCGATCGGCGGGACGAAGGATCCGCTTTACGGCTTGAAGGAGAACGTCATCATCGGGAAGCTGATCCCGGCCGGGACCGGCTTTGTGCCTGGCAGATTTGATGAGGAGAACGAGGTGGTGGATCACACTTCGCTGATCTCCAACCTGCCGAGCGAATAAGCGGTTAATTTACCAGGTAAGAGGCGTTTCAGAGCTTTTCTGAAGCGCCTTTTTTTTATTCGGGCGAGCGCCTTTGCAGGGGCGATCATCGCGAATGTTACGCGATGCGTGTAGTGCAAACTCATTGACCTTTAAAAATACTACTTACCTACAATTTTTGCGTTTTTCCAAGACCTTCATCCAGTTTAAGTAAAACCCGGCTCAAAGCCGCCATGCTTACAGATAATTGTGCCAGCGAGAGGATATCGCTTTGCGAAAATACATAGATTTCCTGCATTTTTGAAAAGGCTGTGGACAGATCAGAATCCATGCCAACCGCATCAAACACCGTAAATTCGGAAAATGGCTTTTCCGACAGATCACTTCCGATTCGTTTTCTTTCTTCTCTTCGCTTATAGGCGAGCATTGCCGCCAGTTCTTCCGATGATGAGATCAGGAAATGTATCCTTTCCTGATTCATCATTGTGCTAAGATCATAAAGGTGCTTTGCCGTATCAATCAGCGCATTCCGCTGGTAATAAAATTCCGCGGCCAATATTTTGTCCGCAAAAATCCGCTCCAGCTTTATAGTGTAGATGGAAAACGGTTTGACATCATAATTCAATTCGAGAATTTGAGTCTGTGCTTTGGTTGCTTCCGAATAAAGAAGCGGTGAGATTTCAAGTGATTCTACCGGTTCGCTGATAGTGAAGGAGGTGGCCTCCACCTTCACATAGCCGGACCGCTGCAGTGCATCGTCAACATCAACATCGCTTACTGGCGTATATTCGTACACACTGGTGATGCTGCCTTTTTGATTGTTTTCCCTTTCTTTATCCGATGTCCGCGGAAGCGTTTTGTAGCCGTTTGCAGCAGTTTCCAATCGCTTTTTCCCCTGAGTTTTTGAGCAGTCATGTATGTCAACCGTAAGATCAATATCTTCGGAAAAGCGGTTCATGTGGCCAATTGCTTTATACAGAGCAGTGCCGCCCTTGAAGTATGCTGGAAGGATCACTTGTTTTTGGGAAAGTTCCCATAGGAGCAGGGTCAGATAGTAATCTTTTTCCACGATGTCGTTTCGTATGCCCGTTCTGTAGCTTATATCCGAGAGCAGACCTTGAAACGCATCTCTATCCTGATGGATGTTCATTGTCTGTATCCAGGAGTAGATCAATAAGTAGCGGCAAAACTTTTTTCGGGTAATACCTGCGGGCAGTAGCGATCAACGTGAGGTCGTCGAGTTCCTGCATTTTTGCATACCGTACCAGTAGCAGTTCCGGCTTTTCCGCATCAGTGTGCGTCTGAGGGAGCTTGCTGACCAGATCGATAAACTGGAGGTATTTCCAGTTGTCGCCCGTTATGGCAGTTACCGGTTTTTTTATTTTGATGCGACAGCCTTCCGGTAGCTTTGCCCTGTTGCGGTTTGTGGTGATCTCCATATCACGAGGAATCAGCGTAGTCAGGCCGAGCCTGTTCAGCAGGAACGGACCGGACTCATATCCTATTTTTCCTCCATCCTGTTCCATCAACGTCTTTTTCATCACCTGGTCAATGCCAGGGGTAATTTTTCCAAATACGGTTTGCTTCACCTGACTGTAAAAGCCCTTTTGAAGTCTTTTAATTTCCCCCTTGTCCGCCATCCGCTTCAGCTTGTTGTTGGTCAGCGTTTTAGCATGATCGTGGGGAAGCGCAAAAGTTTTCGCCAGCCGCTCCGCAATATCCCCGGTTTTGATTATCTCCCCGTAAGGTATTTTTTTGACAGTTTGGGTAATGTGTTTGCCATATCCGATCTGTTCCATATATTTACCTTCCCTCGCTAAAGTGATATTATAAACTGAATTTTCATTATAATTATCGACATTATAATATCACTTTATATGTCAAAAGTCAATCTGTTTATGACATCCTTTTCGAATTTAAGAGGATGATATCTTAAACTCGATTTCATCTGTCGGCGCGGCATATTGTTCCAGACTGATCACAACCATGGTTCTGTACATGTGCGCAAAAAAAAACATCAATCAATGTAGGTGTGATCATCGCAATTGCTATGCGATGGGCGAAATGCCAGACGGATAATTTTGCAATGGATTGATTGAAATGAGGAGCAGTTGCATTCCTGTTTGCAGGGAAGAACTTTGCATTTTGGCAAGGTTCGTTTTTTATGTCATGTTTTACTGTTCAATTAATAAATAAGAATGCATGGGTTTATTCATTATGAAAATTCGGAGGCACGGAATTTGTAGACGTACCCGGCTTCGTTGCTGATTTAAATATATTGAAAGGTAGAATCAATACGTTTAATGCCTAGGAATTTACGAATACGCAAGGCGCCCTTCGACTACGTGATCCCGACGGATGGGACAGCAACGGCGGCCAAGGCATAGATAGGCGGTTCCTGGGAGAATCGTCCGACGGTGTGGTTCAAACTGTTCCGGAGCATTGACGGTACTAATTGGGAGCCGGTTCTGGGGGCGAGTCTCAAAATGTTGCCGCATGATACCATCGTTGTTATGTGGGACAGTCTGGAACGGATGCGCATGGCCGCCCGTATAGATTCTCTGTACAAGAAGTTGATGCGGAAGGCAACGATTTTACACCGCCAAACTACATTAAATCGGATGAGTATACGCAAACTGTGACGAATACCTATGTGATCCCGACGAATGGGACAGCGACGGCGACAAAGAACTGGGATGGCAGTGATGCGAATAACCGTCCGACGGTTTGGTTCAAACTGTACCGGAGAACTGACATGGGGAACCTGGAAGCGGTTCCGGGCGCGGAGATTAAAGAGGTGCAGCATGGGATCATCACTGTTACATGGGACAGCCTGGAAGAAACGGATGCGTATGCAAATCCCTATATATTCTCTGTGCGGGAAGTTGACGCGGCGGGGAACGATTTTGCACCGGTTTGCACCGGCAAACTGCAGTAAATCAAGGGAGCATACGCTGGCGATAACGAACACCATGGTTCCCAGACTGGCGCCGAAACAGAATGTGGTCGGCGGCGGAACCCCGGCAGCGAGACGCTGAGCGCGACCGACCCGGTGGGCTGGAATTCCGTGGATCAAGCCGCGGTTGGACAAATACACCTTCCGATGTATGGTGCGCGCGGTGCTGATCGGCAATGAATACCTGAACAAACTCTTGACAGGATGCGGTCTTTGGTTTGGCAGATTTGTTGTCTATTCTTGCTGTTTATTGTCTGTTGATGTGCAAAATCAATGCAAAAACAAATAACTTTTCCGATAATTGGACGGCTGTGTTTTTTACGCGAATTGTATGTGATTCATGCTGGAAAAGGCGTCTGATTTTGCCGTTTGGATCAAGGTTTATAAAAAGTCAGAAAGATATCTGAGTATTTTTTTTATCTGGATTTTTTTGCTTCTTTTGGCGAGATCAAAGCGTAAAACTTATGAGAAAAAGAAAGTAGTTTACAGCTGTTATTTTGAATAGATCGTGTAAAATCCACATTAGGTTCTTCCAGCTGTAAATTGCCGCTTTTGAGGTACGAAAACTGCCTGAATTGGAAACTGATAGTTTTCCTCTATTGACATATTATAGACGCGAAAATACAATAGGAATATATGTCGGACTGCACGCGATAAATACATTTGCAGATCTGTTCTTATTCTCTTTATTTTTTTATCTGATTTGCGGAATTCCTTCCGGGAGTAACGGTGTTTTTGTTTTGACGGAGCGGATCCGGTTCTTTTGATGATTGTATTTTATCAAAAGACTAGTAGGCAAAGCAGAAAACTTTC
>CALCQT010000007.1 GCA_937894825.1 uncultured Anaerolineaceae bacterium | reverse complement strand
ATCACCCGGAAACGGCCGATCAAGAACAAAAACCACAGCACAGGAAAACTGAATAACCCGATGGATTCCGGATCATGCAGCAGAAATCCGTTATAAGGAATCTTCAAAGCGGACAAATGGAGAAACGGGAACTGCATATCAATCCGAAAAGGCGTAAACAGATATGCCAGAACCGACAACAGCGTCCCGGATATGCCGGTCCGGAAGGACGAGACAGACTCATTCGCCTCAGTCAATTGATAATGAATACCGAACTCAAAAACGCTCCCAAAACGTTCATAATTGTATTTCATCAGCAATGCCCCTACCAACAGGCAGGGGATGAGCAGTGCCGCCATCGCAGCCAGATTCCGCGACCGGATCGCAGGCCACAGCATGACCGGAATGAGCGGAAAAGCCAGTAACAACGTCGGACGGCAGCCAACCGCCAGCGCCGCGCACAACCCGCCGGCAGCCAGAAATGCAGTCTGCAGACGCCCCGACGCGCGAAACTCGCAGCCGCGCCAGATCAGGAAAATTCCCCAAATCAGAAAACAGAAGCCCGAGCTGATCGCCAGTTCATAAACCAGCCCGCGCCGCAGGCACCAGCTCAAATTCAGCAGTGTAAAAAGCAACAGGAAACCCAAAATATAAAACAGGAACGGTAGCTGTGGAAATTTCTGCGGAACAATACGTGAATAAAGGCCATAAATGCCGAACAGTCCCAGCAGACAGAAGAGCAGCGTCGCATAATCCAGTTCCAGAAAAGTACCGGTCACCAGCCGCCAGGGCAGCAGCACTGTCACAGCAGGTACCACGCCGAAATAAACGTAATAGTACCGATTAAACAGCGCGGTATCCCAACGATAGGGGATATTGTAATAATCCCGGTAGGTCTTGTCATAGGGCCGTTCCGCGTTCAGAATATCCTTATTCGGCAGTTCCAGCAACGAATAACGGGGCGCCATCAGCGCCTCCACCAACCGGTCGTATTGCGCATAATTTTCGGACAAGCGCGCTTTTTGCTCCGTGAAGGAGTCTTCGGACCCGCTGTAACTGCTGAAAGTCGTCCAGATATACCAGCCGCCGCAAAGTGCCAGCAACAGGAGGATCGCCGCGATTTGCGCAGGCGCCTTTAAATTAAGGCGCACACTGTATAACGGTGAGCCGGGACGAAAACACAACAGGAAGAACAACGTACCGCACAACAGCGCCAGTCGCGTTGGGATAATTTCTATTGGCACAGTCTGATTGATGGTGATAGATGGCATGGCAAATTCGGCTTCCGAATCTTCTGTCAGTTCCGGAAACAGGATTTCAATCCGGTAGGAACTGCCCACCGTGTGCAGCGGAATGTGAAAACTGCGCGGCACATCCCGCACCAGTCGTAAGTCACTGATCTGCATCGGGAAGTCAAAAGCCTCGTCCGTATAACCGATCCGTACCGTTGTTTCCGGCAGTCCGTTTTCGAATGCCAGTACCAGGTTCCGTATCTTTTCACCGCGTGGATAGATGGTCAGGCCATATTTTCCGTTGGGACCGAGCGAGTATTGGGTAAACTTTTGACTGGCCCGGTTGAAATAAAACCCGTGCAGGTGATAATCCCCGCGCTCGAAAACTTGTTTAGGCTTGTCCGTACCAAGCAATTCATAATGCCGCAAATTGAACAGCCCAAGCTCAAGCATCGCCCCCAGAAGCAGGCTGACCACAGCTGTGCGGACAAGGAACCAGCGCAGCCGTCCATCGATTGGAATCCGCTGAACCCTGGTTTCATACAGGAACAGGCAAACCATGAAGCATAGCGCGGCCAGTCCCGCGCCGGACAAAAACAGCTTCAGCGTCACTGGTCCGGGAGCATGCAGATGATAGAAAAAGGTCGGACGTCCGGCTTTTTGAATGCCCTCAAAAACGATTGTCCCGGCAGCGTTCAGCAGGCTGCCGAGCACAAACAGAAAAATCGTTGCACGCCGTGTTCGGGGTGCAACGATCCATTCCTGACTTAAAATAACTGAGAATAACGCAAAGGAAAGACTGATAACCGTTAATAAGATCCACTGCATTCCGGATTACACATTCTCCTCTTCTCGAGTAGATAAATAGCTGCCAAGAACCCGCAGCCAGGGCGCATGGTAATTCTCCAGCTCTTCAATGGCTTCCTTCACTTTCGGGGTTGTGACCGATCCGGCAATATCCGCGTAAAACATATATTCAAAAGGACGGTCCGGCAGCGGGCGGGATTCGATTTTTGTCAGGTCGATTTCGCGATCCGCAAATACCTGCATGGCGTTCAGCAGCGCCCCCGGGCGGTGATTGGTCGTAAAGACCAGCGTCGTTTTACCCAACGGGCCGGGATTGACCGGTTCGCGGGCAATCACATTATAGCGGGTCAGGTTGTTGGGCTGATCCTCTATATTTTCATCAAGGACCGCCAATTGATGATAATCGACGACAGATTTGGAGCCGACCATGGCCGTCTCCGGATTGGCAAAATTCAGCAGCATTTCAACGCTGCCTGCCGTATCGTAAACAGTCTCGATCACCGGTTTGCCGGGCATGTTTTCGAGATATTCTTCGCAAACCGATAAAGCGCCCGGATGTGTGATCACCAGCGTAATGTCCTCAATTTTGGCATCAGGCAGCCCGATCAACGAATAATGGATCGGGACATAGACCTCGCCAACAATATAAAGGAATTTGCGGGCCAGCAGGTAATAATTCGAGTGGAAGCTCCCTTGCAGGGAATTCTCCATCGGAATCACAGCATAATCGCAATCTTTTGTCTCCACCGCCTCGAAAGCCTGTTCATAGGTCGAAAAGGAAACCGGTTCGATTTCCTTTCCCGGAAAAGCTTTTTCGATCGCAGTCGTGGTATGTGCTCCCTGGGCGCCCTGAAAAGCAACACGAATTTTTTCCATTGGTTCTCCTCTTGGTTTATGTCTCAGCATACGCCATCGGTTTCCATTCCGCGCAGCTTTGGCTGCTAAAATTATAAACAACCTGGCTCTTTTCTTCCAGTGGAGATTCGGGCTTTCAAAGTTTGGGCAGAGCCTCAAAAATAAAAATATCTTAACAACGAAACCTCATATCCGTTATCCTCACTTGCATCTCATAGATATGCGCTCCGAAAATCCCATCCCGGTATTCGTGGTAAAAAGATTTAGTTCATATAAATTTTGTTATGATGGTTTCAGTTATTATCAGATACCATCATAACAAATCAGCAATTCTGATTTCTCAAACTCAAAATTATTGGTTCAGATAACCCCAAAAGATTTTATCAAGTCTTTAATTACTCGAATAAAACAATACTGTTCACAGAAAGTGGTTCAAGGGTGAATTGGTACCGCTCACCCTCCATCTCAAAAACAACCGGAAACTTTTTAACGAAAGGATTAAAAGCTTCGATGACGATGGAGCCATCAGGATTTCTGAAAACCAGACTGTCGCCAGCAAAACTGCCCTTTATTCCCAATCGGATTGCTCCGCGTTTTATCGGGGAAGAAAAGTGTTTCATAACATAAAAGTCAGGGTTGTAGCTGATCTTTTTTGTTTCCGAATCAATCGTGAGCATGGCATTTTGCGGATCACCCCAGGTGCTGATTCCCCATGGTTGTAGAATCATATTCCAGTAAAGATAGCTTTCTGCACCATTACTGATGTAATGTTTGAGCATTGTCCATATATATCGGGCATATTCCCAGGTATTATCACCAAAGCCACATTCATTTTCCGATTGCATCAGCCGAATTTCAGGCCACCAACTCTCGAATGTACGTTGAATAGCGTTTTTGCCTCCCCATTGGTAACTGACGCCGGAAATATATTGCAACGCATCCTCATCAACCAGAACGACATTCGCAAAGTAGTCATAGTCTTCTGTTGCCCACTTCTCAAAAATTAGATTTTTATAATCACAACCCGGCGCATTAATTGTTCCAAGCCAAATTTCTGTGTTGAGCCCTGCTTTATTAAAAGCCGGTCCGAGGTACAATTTAATAAAATCACGTAATTCTTCCCCGGTCCACAGGCAGGAAGGGAACTTCTGATCCGCGACTGGTTCATTTTGAGGATGCAATTGCTCGATAGCTATTCCTTCTTCCTGATAAGCTTGTATAAATTTGATAAAATAATTTGCATAAGCCGTTAGATTTTCTTCAGTTTTTATCAACTTTCCATAGTTATGAACTGCCGGAAATTTCATCCAGGTAGGCGGACTCCATGGTGAGGCGAACAGTTTCAAATCCGGTGCATGTCGTGCAGCCTGTTTAATATAAGGAATTAAACACTTCTTATCCCGTTCGATCGAGAATTTTTTTAGTCCAAAATCACCCGGCTCTTCATCCAGGCTATACCAGCTTTCCGCATAATCATTTG
Source organism: uncultured Anaerolineaceae bacterium (assembly GCA_937894825.1). GTDB lineage: Bacteria > Chloroflexota > Anaerolineae > Anaerolineales > Anaerolineaceae > Flexilinea. Next base: position 268 of record CALCQT010000007.1, on the reverse strand, counting down.
CCCCGATTGGGAGCCGGCAGAAATTGAAATTACAGCGATTCTCGCCCGGAAGAAAGAGTTCTTGCATAACTTCATCCTGTTGATCCGGTTCAAGAATATTAAGAGCCCGGTAGCCCAATTCGTTGAAACAGGCACCAAATCCATGCATCTCCTGGAATTCTTTTCCAGTAAGCTGCAGATTAACCTTGTCGGTTTCTAATACATGTTCAGCTTTTTTTTCTTCCCACTGAACATTTTCATTCGAAAAACGCCATTTAATTGATTTCAT
>CALCQT010000006.1 GCA_937894825.1 uncultured Anaerolineaceae bacterium | reverse complement strand
ATGGTGCGGATGATTTTCCAGACCCGGATAGGCCACAAACCGCACCGCCGGGTGCGCTTCAAGGAATCGGGCAATTTTCAGCCCGCTTTCGTTGTGCTGCCGCATACGCAGCGGCAGCGTCACAATCCCCCGCATGATCAGCCAGGCGTTGAACGGACTGATGGCCGCGCCGACGTTGATCATGGCGTCCCGCCGGATCCGGCCGATCATTTCTTTTGCGCCGATCACCGCGCCGCCCATGCTGTCGCCATGCCCATTAATGTATTTCGTCAGGCTTTCAACGCTGAAATCTGCGCCCAGATCCAGCGGACGCTGATTATAGGGAGAGGCAAACGTGTTATCGACCGACAACAGCGCCCCGTTTTCATGCGCAATAGCCGCAATGGCAGCAATATCGCTGACCTTGAGCGTCGGGTTGGCCGGGGTTTCGATATGGATCAGCTTCGTGTTCGGACGCACAGCCGCTTTGACCGCCTCCAAATCCGAAGAATCGAGGATCATGGTTTCGATTCCATATTTAGCCGGCAGCAGTTCGTTCAGCAGCCGGTAAACCGCAATGTAGGTCACGTCCGAAAAAATAGCGTGATCGCCACTGTTAAGAAATGTAAAGAACAAGCCGGAGAGCGCGGCCACGCCGGAGGCCAGAACCACGCAATCCTCCCCATTTTCCAAAGAAGCCAGTTTTTCCTGAAGGTACTGCTGATTTGCTCCGCCGTTCCGGGTGTATAAAGGTGCGCCTGCGCTGCTCCAGTTCATATCCGAAGGATCATAGGGCAGTGCATAGCTGTTCGCCATCGTGATCGGACGACGGATCGCGCCGGTTTCTTTATCGATATCATTCCCCACGTGAATGGCTCTGGTTGAAAAGCCGGTATCCTGAAATTGATTCTCATTCGACATAATAATTCCTCCCGCTGAATAAAACCGTTTGATGTTGCATTCGATCTTAGCATAAAGATGTGAGGCTGAACGGATTTTGCACGGAAAATATTATCGGTTCCGCCGCCAAACCAGGCAGGGATCCAACCCTATACAGGAATCCTTCCAAACAAAAGAGGTTCCGCCAGATCTTCACAGTGTGAAAAGAGCGGAACCTCAATTATTTCTTTATTAGAACAAGTCGGTTATAACGACAGAATATCCCTCAAAACCGTTAATTCTTTTTGCTTTGGATATATTCGTCGATACCCTTGGCAGCAGTCTTTCCCGCGCCCATCGCCAGAATAACCGTCGCAGCACCGGTAACCGCATCACCGCCGGCATAGACGCCTTCGATCGACGTCTGCCCGGTCTCCGGATTCACAATGATCCCGCCCCATTTTTCGGTCGCCAGGCCATCGGTCGTCGCTTTAATCAGCGGGTTGGGAGAGGTTCCGATCGCCACAATGACGCAATCCACATCCAGCACAAATTCGGATCCGGGCTTTTCAACCGGCTTCCGGCGCCCGGAAGCGTCCGGTTCGCCCAGTTCCATTTGAATGCACTTCATGCCGCCGACAAAACGCTTTTCATTCGGAAGAACTTCGGTCGGATTGTTCAGCAACTTGAAGATAATGCCCTCTTCCTTGGCGTGTTCAACCTCTTCCCGCCGGGCGGGGAGCTCTTCTTCCGATCGGCGGTAGACAATGTACACATCCTCAGCGCCTAGCCGTTTGGCACAGCGGGCCGCATCCATCGCAACGTTCCCGCCGCCGACAACAGCGACCTTTTTGAAGGGCATAATCGGCGTCGTGCTGTGCTCCTGATAAGACTTCATCAGATTAATCCGGGTCAGGAATTCATTGGCAGAATAAACGCCATTCAGGTTCTCGCCGGGAACATTCATGAAGCGCGGCAAGCCGGCGCCGGATCCAATGAACACCGCCTCGTAACCGTTCTCTTTCATCAATTCTTCAATTGAAATCGACCGGCCGATCACGACATTCGTATTCACCGTGACGCCAAGGTCCTGCAGTGTATCAATCTCTTTCTGAACGATTGCCTTCGGCAGACGGAACTCCGGGATGCCATAAACCAAAACGCCGCCGGCCAAATGAAGCGCTTCATAAATCGTGACTTCATAGCCCTTTTTCGCCAGATCTCCGGCACAGGTCAACCCAGCCGGGCCGGAACCGACGACCGCAACTTTATGCCCGTTCAGTTGAGGGCGTTCGATTTTCTCAACCGGATGCGCATTATGCCAATCGGCCGCAAACCGTTCCAGACGACCGATGCCGACACTTTCGCCCTTAATGCCGCGCACACAGTATTTTTCACATTGCACTTCCTGCGGGCAAACCCGTCCGCAAACCGCCGGCAAGGAGCTGGAGAGCGAAATAACCTGATAAGCGCCTTCGTAATTCTGTTTGCCAATTTCCTGGATAAAAGCCGGAATATTGATCTGAACCGGACAGCCGTTGACGCAAGGCTTATGTTTGCAATTCAGACAGCGCTGCGCTTCATCAATCGCCTGCTCTTCGCTGTAGCCTAACGCAACCTCCTGAAAATTCTTGTTCCGCACATCCGGAGCCTGGGTAGGCATTTCATTCCGTGTTTTGGACATATTGGGCATAGTTAGTTCACCTCTTGCTTAAAAAGGTTGCATGTTTCTTCATAGGCATGCCGTTCAAAATCTTTATACATCGCGGCGCGTGCCATCGCTTCATCATAATCAACTTCATGCCCGTCAAAGTCCGGACCGTCAACACAGGCGAATTTGACTTCTCCGCCTACCGTCAACCGGCATCCCCCGCACATCCCGGTACCGTCAACCATCACCGGGTTCATGCTGACAACCGTTTTGACGCCGTATTCCTTTGTCAGTTTGCTGACAAATTTCATCATGATCAGCGGACCGATTGTGATGACCTCATCATAGCGCTCGCCGGCATCCAACAGCTTTTTCAAAGCGTCGGTCACCAGTCCTTTCTCGCCGTAACTGCCATCATCCGTCATGACAAAATAACGGCTGCTGGCCTTTTTGAATTCATCCTCCAAAATCAATAAGTCCTTGTTCCTGAACCCTACGATCGAATGAACTTCCGCACCCTGTGAATGAAGTTTCTTCGCGATCGGATATGCAATCGCACAACCGACGCCCCCGCCGACAACAGCGACTTTTTTCAATCCTTCCGTATGAGAAGCAACACCGAGAGGGCCGACAAAATCGAGAATTGAATCTCCCTCATTCAGATGATTCAGCTTTTCAGTTGTTGCGCCGACAATCTGGAAAATGATGGTAACTGTACCTTTTTCCCGATCAAAATCAGCAACTGTGAGCGGAATCCGTTCACCTTCCGCATCCACACGCAGAATGATAAACTGTCCCGGTTCTGCCTTTCGGGCAACCAGCGGCGCCTCAACATCCATTAAGGTAACGGTGGGGTTCAAGATCTTTTTCTTAATGATTTTGTACATATTCCTGACCTTTCTGCGATTTCGGAGAAACCTATACTCTTTCTTTATTTCGCATACACTATATCACATCAAAGTTTATCTTTACCAGAAATTAAGCAATGATAAACCATACAACCAGACGTTATCCGCAATCGTTTATTTCCATTCGGGCTCCCCTGTTCACACGTTATGGCGCGTATTTGCAGGGAAGTGCTTTTTTGTTCCCAACACTTTTGAGACCCGGAATGCCCAAGCAAAAACATGAAATAATCGCACCGGCGATCTGACCGGTACGATTATTCCTGAAGAGAGAGATTTGATAGAAACTGTTCAAATTTTGAAGCAACATTATCAATCGATTTTGTTTCTTCGAAATCAGAAACAAATTAACCGGCTTTTTTTGCGTAAAAATCAGATCTAATTGCGGAATAAACAACCTCAAGTGTCAGAATTAAACGGGTTTGCAGAAAATCTTTTCAGACGGGGAGCAACAACCCGATGCTACTTTCCTCTCAAAATAATCGAACCTATTTCCCTCAATAATACATTTATTATACGCCAAAATTGTGAAATAATTAACTAGAATTTTGTAAACCCGTCAATTCCAATTACATAAAACACCTTTTTGGGGGTCTTAAATTCAAGCGACACTCAAATCAAACGGTCACCCATTTTGTTGACAGGGGTGACCGTTTATGAAGAGAGAGCTTCTTTATCGGCGAGTACCAATAAAGCAGTGAGGAATATTAGAAATTTACTTCTGTACCATAATAAGTACAGGTAAGCAGCTTTTCCATTTCCGCGGGTGTGATCGGGCGCGGATTTGACCCGGTACAGGCATCGCCAACCGCCAGTTCGGCAATCTGAGCGACTTTCTGCTTGAATTCTTCTTCAACGATGCCAAACTTCTTCAAAGTCCGGGGGATGTTGAGTTTCACGTTGTATTCGTCAATTTTCTCGCAGAGATTTTCAGTCAATTCGGCATCTGTCTGCCCTTCCAGACCCACAAAGCGGGCGATGTCCGCGTAGCGAGCTTCCGCTTCCAGAACTCTGGCATTGAACTGGATTACATAGGGAAGATAAATCGCGTTAGCGCAGCCGTGCGGAATATGGCCGGTTGAGAACGCGGCGCCGGTCTTGTGCGCCATCGAATGGACAATCCCCAGCAGCGCGTTGGAAAAGGCCATTCCTGCCAGACACTGGGCATAATGCATTTGTTCGCGGGCGTTCTTATCGCCGTTATAGGAATCCGGTAAGTACTCAAAAACCATCTGAATGGCTTTCAGCGCCAGCGGATCTGTGAAAGGTGAATTCAGCGTGGAAACATAGGCCTCGGTGGCATGCGTCAGCGCATCCATGCCGGTATGGGCTGTCAGCGTAGCGGGCATCGTCTCAGCAAGCGCCGGATCAACAATCGCGACATCCGGCGTAATGTTGAAGTCAGCCAACGGGTATTTGATCCCTTTCGCGTAATCGGTGATGACCGAGAAGGCGGTAACTTCTGTCGCGGTTCCGGAAGTTGAAGGAATCGCCAGGAATTTCGCTTTTTGGCGTAATTCGGGGAAATTGAACGGAATGATCAGATCCTCAAAAGTCGTTTCCGGATATTCATAAAACGCCCACATCGCTTTTGCGGCGTCGATTGGAGACCCGCCGCCCATGGAAATAATCCAGTCAGGCTGGAATTTGCGCATGGCTTCGGCGCCCTTCATAACCGTCTCGACGGAAGGATCCGGCTCAACATTTTCAAACAGTTCTACTTCAAAACCGGCTTCTTTCAGGTAACCGACCGCTTTATCCAGAAAACCAAATTTCTTCATGGACCCACCACCAAGAACGATTATGGCTTTTTTGCCCTTAATCGTTTTGAGCGTTTCCAACGTTCCTTGTCCGTAGTAAATGTCCCGCGGCAACGTAAATCTTGCCATTTTTTTCTCCTGTTTTCTTCGGACCTGACGGTCCTGCGATTTAGCTTGTGAAAATTATAACAACATTTTTCTGATTTGTGAAATTCGTAATTAGAATAGTGATATGTGTCTGGAAATATTGCACCGCCGAATTTAAGCGGTTAGATTTCAGGTTCCGGGAATTCAGAAACCAAATCTCTGGATTTGAAAAGTTCCGTCAGAAAACGATGGTCCAATGACGTAAATTGATATCCTTGCGGGAAAATTTTATCGCTCAGATAGATTTCACGCACCTCACCAATCTGTGTGACAATTTTCCGGGCATGGTTCAGGAATTCCCTGCCTCTGCGGGTTGGCGTCATTCCGTGGGGATTCCGGGTAAAAATATTGAACCCGAGAACCGTTTCCAATTCCTTGATCGCTTTACTCAGGTTTGGCTGGCCGACATAGAGATTTTTTGCCGCTTTGATGATCGATTCTGTTTTTTCCACTTCCAGTGCATATTTCAGATGAAGAATATTCATTGCGATCCGGTATCCAGTTATATAAAGGTTTGCGGTTCCGGAATTCTTCCACCCCTCATAAGAATACTGTTCGCAACAAAACCCTGAAACTGTGGATATTGTCTTCGAATTTCGGGAAAACAAGTCCGGAATTGCACTATTTTAAGACTTTGATATGATAACATACAGTTATTGATGGAATCCGAAAGGACAGCCAATTTCAGGCAATCCTTTGAGACATAAACAACAGGTCATCCTGCGAAAAAAGTTATTTGCCCAGTAAGGAGGCAAAATGGACACCATAACCGAAGGAAATAACAAATTTTATATCGGCGCCAGTGAAGAAAAACCGATTGCGGAAATCACATTCAGGCGCGCCGGCAGCGACACATTGATCATCGATCACACCTACGTCTCGGAAGAACTGCGCGGGCAGGGAATCGCCCGGAAACTGCTGGATAAAGTCGTCGCATACGCCCGGCAGGAACAGAAAAAAATCATTCCGGTCTGTTCTTATGCCGCTAAAGTGATGAAGGGTAATCCTGAGTTTGAGGACGTGTTGAAAGAATAATAAATTTGAATTGCAGGGGACATAAACGAGGAGCTCATGGCGGAAATTAAATACGAAATTATGGAAAAGCTCGGTGTGCTTTCAGAATCCACGGGCGGCTGGAAGAAGGAGCTGAACCTGATTCGTTGGAATGACCGGGATGCCAAATATGATCTGCGTGATTGGGCGCCGGATGGAGAGAAAATGGGTAAAGGGGTGACGCTTTCGAAAGCGGAGCTTCTCGCGTTGCGTGATTTGCTGAATCAACTGCTGGGTTGAAGAATGATCCAGATCAGCCCATCCGTTCAAATTGACGAAAGCGAACTTCAGTTTGAATTTGTCCGTGCTTCCGGTCCGGGAGGGCAGAATGTCAACAAAGTCGCGTCTTCGGTCCAATTGCGGTTCGACATCATTAATTCGCCCTCGCTGACCCCGGAGGTGAAAGACCGCCTGATCCGGCTGGCAGCCGGACGCGTGACCTCGGACGGCGTCCTGATCATTGAAGCCAAACGATTCCGGACACAGGAACAGAACCGGTTGGACGCCACCCAGCGTCTGACTGCCTGGATCCAACAGGCACTCATCAAACCGAAACTCCGCAAACCAACCCGGCCAACCGCAGCCGGCCGCGCGGCACGCATCGGCAGCAAGAAAAAACGCGGCGAAGTAAAACGCCTCCGGCGTTTATCGCCGGATGACTGGGAGTAAATGTTTTTTGACACCTGAGTCAATTATGTTTTAAAGTATGAAAAGGAAAAACAGAATGAAACGAATCAGCACGCTGTTATGGGTCCTCACAATTCCGGTGCTGCTCTCCGCCTGCTTCAAGAACCTGCCCAGCCAAAGCACCGGGACACCGGAAAGCACGAAGACGCGGGAAGAAATTCTCACAGAACAGATGGCAGCGGCTCAAACAACTACGCCGGGAGCCGGCGAAGCGACGCTAACCGTTGGAGAGGGAACCGGTATCAGCAGCGGAACAACACCGATCCCTTCCGGCGTGACTTATGGCGACCCATGGGATTATTGTCAGGCAACCGGAAGCATCAGCGAACCCGGCGCCGAGTACACCGGAGCGCAGCCGCATCCCGGCATTACCGCCTCCATTCTTCAAGCCATGGGCATGGACACGGAAACCGCAGCCTCCGGCAGCTTTTCGGTTATTTGGCGCTGTATGGACAGTCAGGTCTGGGGCTGTGACGTCAGCTCTTACCCCAACTGCCCCAACCCGGTCGATTTCAGTACCGAGCCATCGGACATAATGAAGCAGGAATGCGCAAAAGCGGAACTGGATAACGTCGTGCTGCCTTCGGCGGTGACCGGCAGGGATACAGCGTATGAATGGACTTGCCGGAACGGAATCCCGGAAATCTCCGGGCAGGGCGTTTCTGCCGATGCATATGGTTTTAATGCGTCGATCTGGCTCCCGGTGATGCGGCAATAGAACGGACACAATCAATGAACGTTGTAGACATTATTATCAAAAAACGTGACGGCAAAGAACTCAGCCGGGAAGAAATCGAGTTTTTCATCAATGGATTCACCCGGGAAGAGATTCCCGATTATCAGGCTGCTGCCTGGGCCATGGCGGTGATGTGCCGCGGGATGACCCCAACAGAGACAACTTTTCTGACCATGGCAATGGCCCATTCCGGAGAAATCCTGTCACTGAACGGGGTGGCGGAGAACGCAGTGGACAAACACTCCACCGGCGGTGTGGGCGACAAGACGACGCTGATCGTGCAGCCGATTGTGGCCGCCTGTGGACTGCAGGTGGCCAAGATGTCCGGGCGCGGATTGGGTTTCAGCGGCGGAACGATCGACAAACTTGAATCCATCCCCGGCATCCGCCTGAATCTCAGCAAAGAGGAATTTCTGGCGCAATTAAAAGCGCATGGCACTGTCCTCTCCGGACAGTCAGGCGACCTGGCGCCGGCAGACGGAAAACTCTACGCGCTGCGGGATGTAACCGGCACCGTTCCCTCCATGCCGCTGATCGCCTCATCCATCATGAGCAAAAAGATCGCAGCCGGAACGCATACCATTCTGCTGGACGTCAAGGTGGGCAACGGCGCTTTCATGGAAACGCTGCCGCAGGCAACCGAACTGGCGGAACTGATGGTCGCGATCGGGAAACAAATCGGCCGCACCGTGAAGGCAGAACTTTCGGACATGAACCAGCCGCTGGGATATGCCGTTGGGAACATTCTGGAGGTCAAAGAGGCCATCGCCATGCTGCGCGGCGAATCGACCGCACCGGATCTGGCGGAACACTGCCTCGAATCCTCCGCTGTCCTGCTGCAAATGGCGGGGAAGGCTGCGGATGATGCGGCCGGGCGCGCCATGGCGCGTGAAGCGCTGGCAAGCGGCCGCGCTTTTGAGAATCTGAAACTGTTGATCGGATTGCAGGATGGGGATACCGCTTATCTGGATGAGCCGGACCGCTTCCCGCTGGCGCCGGTGATCCGCGAAATTCCGGCAGCACAGGATGGCTGGCTTTCTGAAATTAATGCCCGCCGGATCGGGGAAACTTCGGTGGACCTGGGTGCGGGACGGGTGAAGAAATCTGATCCGATCGATCATCGGGTCGGCATCATCGTGCATCACAAAGTCGGTGATGCCGTCAAACGGGGCGAACCGCTGTTCACCATCCATGCCAATTCAGAAGAAAAGTTCACACAAGCCGCGGAGCGGCTCGCCGCCGCCTGCGTCTATCAATCCGAACCCTGTCCGAAACTGCCGCAGATCTACGGTTTGATCGGTTAGACTTTTGAAATTAAATAAGGAGCGCAATCGCGCTCCTCTACATCAAGGTCTATGAAATAGGGGACCATTATTCCCGCTCAATTCACCCCGTTGGTGGCAGTCGGAGCCGCCGTCGGAATGGACTCGTCGCCCGGCATCCGCAGATACGGTAAAGTCGGGCAGTCCATCCGGAGTTGCAAATTATCATCCAGCACATCCGCCGAAGGTTGCCCCAGCGTCGAAAACGAGACAAAATCCGGTGATCCCGGCTCAATCACTTTAATCCAGCCTGTGTTCCGAACCGCCGACGGATAATAAATCAGCGCCCAATATTCGCCCTTGTTATACGGTTTTTCACAGTACCGGATGACCTCAACCTCGCTGTTGGTCGGCAGATAGCCCTCGCTTAACATCGATGAATAACCGTCCGGCAGCTCGTAAACAGCGATGATCTTATTGCGCACCACGCCGCGCAGCCCCATCGGCGTCGGCGTCAACGTCAGGGTCGCCGTCGGGGTCAACGTCAGGGTAGGCGTCAGTGTGATCGTCGCCGTGTGCGTCAGCGTCGGCGTAGGCGTTGTCGTCTCCGTCAGTGTCGGGCTGGGCGTCTCGGAAATGACCGGGGTGTGCGTCGTGGTCGGCTGCGGGGTCAGCAACGGGATCAATTTTGGCGCCGCCAGGTAAAGCCCTGCCAAAGTCAAAAGGAACAGCACCACCACCGTCCAAATACAACCTTTTCTTTTTCTGCTTTTTTCAAGCTTCTGTGTAAATCGCCGGATGGTTTCCCGTTCTTCGGGACGCAGATCCATCTTCTCCAGTTCAGCAACATTCCGCGCTTCCAACGCGCGCTGCTCAGCTTTCGTTTTCCCGGGGATTTGTTTCTTCTCGGTCAGCTCTACCAACAATTGGCGCACACGGGTGCGTTGCTCCAGCCATTTGTTCCGTTCGGCAAAACCGGGTTGGATACCGACCAGATTCGGAGGCATGCGATCAAATAAATCCCGTCCGCTTTTCCGGATGCCGTACAGCGCATCCAAAGAGGGTTCATTCTGCCGTGTTCCGGAGCCGGAGACAACCTCCGCGGCCACTTCATTCCAGCGCAAAACGTCCAAAAGATATTTTATACTTCGCGTGTAGCTGTTTGTCTCCGCATCAACATTGATGTCCCGCTCCAAAATCGTTTGATATTGCCCCAATTCTGTCGAGAGGCGGAAACTGTCCGCCAGCGCGTCATTTTTCGGATCCAGGATCCGATTCATTTCTGACACCACGCCACCGTCCTGATCAAACCGGGCCTGGACCTGGCGGTATTTCTCCCGCAGTTCATGAATGCGAAATTCAGCGTTTTCCTTCCGAATCAGAAGCCAATCCGGCCAATCCTGCGAAGAATTGGAACGGAACGAAGTCAGCAGTCTTTCCGCGGAACGGAAATCCCCCTGTTTCAGGTAGGCGTCCGCCTGCTGAATTACCGCTGTCAGCGCGGTGGAACTGTTCTTGATCTCATCCAGTTTTGCCTTAAGCGCGCTGATCTCTTCGCTGCGGTTGTCAATCCAGACGCGAGACTCCATCCTGTCCAAAATTTCGGCCGCTGTTTCCAGCCCTTCTTCACCCACCAGCAGGTTATTTTCGAACTGCTGCCTCAGGTTCAGGAACGCGCTCTGGTCCTGACTGCGAAATTTTTCCAGCCGGTTCCGGGCGGTAAGCACCCGTGACCGGATACGGTAGTCTTGCAAACGGGATCGTTCAAGCGCGTCCACCCGTTCGGCAATGGAACGAATTTCCTCCGCTACGTCTTCACCAAAATTCGCTTCATCGGGGATGGTTTTATTGAGAAATTCCTCCACCGCACGCAGGCTGTTTTCCTGCACTTGCTGCAGCCCTTCGATGGATTTTTGCAGCTGGGCCGCTTCGATGGAATAGAAAAAGTCCAACGATCGGTTGACCGCTTCTTCAGCTTCCTGATAGTCTCCGGCCGCAAAAGCCTCTTTTGCCTGTTTCAGCAGTTGACCGGACTGGTCAAAGCGGTAGGCCTGCTCAATCCGTTCCGTGAGTTGAAATATCTGCGGATTCCTGCGGTCTTCAGCCGTCAGGTTCTTTGAGATATAGTCGATACCGGCTAAATAGTTGTGATTCTGAACAAAGCCGGTCAGGCTTTCAACGACCAGGTTAACATGCTGGCCTTCCGCATTTTTCGCGTTTAAATTGACCTGGAAAGCATGAATTTCCTGATGCAGCTTTTCATTCGAGCCGCTTTCCGCAATCCGTTCGGCTTTCTCCAGATAGCGTGCCTGCAGATCCGGCGTTTTTTCCGCCTTCGCACAGAAAAACCAAAAGCGGGAAAGCAGTTCCCGAACCGGGTCCAATGAAAAAAGCGCCGTGTTTTCCAGCGTCTCCGCGGCGGCAATACTTTCCGCGGTTGGTACACCTTCCGCCACACTTTTTTTGATCAGGAAGATATTGTCCTGATGCGTCTCGATCTCCCGCAAATTTCGAGTTTGGGTAAAACGGGTCGTCTCCAGATCCTGCGGTTCAGGCAATTGCTGTTCCGCATAAATAGCAGTGATCCGCCCGTACAGTGATTCAATCTGGCTCGTCCGCTCCGGATCCGGCTGCAGATCAGCCGCGGCAGCCTGATAGAGATCATTAATCTGCTGCCGCAGTCCATGCACTCTTTCAAAAACTTCCTCAACCCGGGTTATTTCATCAAAACGTTTACGCAGAATTTCTTTTTCATCATCGCCAAGATCAATCGCGTTCAACGCGTCCAGGCGGTTTCTGGCGGCGGAGATATCGCCGATACGGACAAAACGCTCAATTTCATGCAGTCCTTTTTCGAAAGCATAAGACCGCACCGATTGATAACGGATATCCAGCTCCCGGCGGAATTGGACCAGTCCGGGCGTTTTGGGATCCTGCTCGTAAAGTGTTTCAACCGCATTTTTCCAGGAAAAAAGATTATTCAGCGAGAAATTTTCATCCCGGCTATATTCCTCACGGATCTTCTGATAATCGGCTTCGACTTCCTGGCGCAGAGACAATCGCGTCCTATATTGCGCCTCCAACTGAGCCAATTGATCAATCATCGCTGTCGGAAGATCAACCGTTCCCAGATATTCATTCTGTTTGGAATCTTCACCGGGAACGCCGGCATCGCGTGCCAGCCGAAGATTGCTTTCCGCCGCGCCTAATTCGCCGATCTCCAGCGCATCTTTGGCGAGTCCGGCATATTCGCCGGCCCGCCGGGCGACTTCCGCCCGGATTTCTGTTTCCAGCCGTTGGTTTTTACGGCGCAATTCGTCAATCCGCAGCGTCAGTTGGATTCCTTCTTCAGAGTCAGGCGCCGTACGCTCCTGTTCTTCCGACAATAGGATCAACAGACGGGAATTGTTATTATAGAGAACGCGTAAATTCTTGCTTTCCGCATCCTCCAACGACCGGATCGATTGCTCCAAACGCAGGGTTTCTTCGGATTCCGAGGTGGCGGCCAGGCGGTGCGACCAGCTCTCGCCCTCCGCCCGCGTGATCATTTTGAGCAGATTTTCCCGCTCCAAATCCACGTCAAAGAGGACGATTCCAAGCGTTTCCAACCCTAACGCAGTATATTCGTTGATCAAAGCAATGGCGTGCTGATAGGCGGATTGCCCACCTTTTTCACGTAATTCACTGACTTCGAGCTGAATTTGCAGCCCTTTGGAAAGTTTTTCCTGGATCTCACTGACCGCGGAAATTTTCTCCCGCAGTTCCGGAACGCGGTCCCAGTTCGGATAAGCGCGCTTTGCCGCTTCAATCGCTTCCAGCGCTTTATCGCCATTGACTTCATTCAGAATAAAATTGGAGGCTTCTTCACATTTATCAAGCGCATCCTGAATCTGGAAACGTTCTTTGGCAGCCGTAATCGCGGAATGGAGCGATTCTAAGTCCGGGTATGTCACCCGGATTTCTTCAGGAACCAGGTTCAGAATATATTGTGCGCCAACCGGATCGCTCTCAATCTTCGTCTCAGCGTCAGAAAAAAGCGTTTTCCATTCACGATATTGCTCCAAATAATCCAGCAAAGCCTGGATTTCATCACCCGGCAGCAAATCGCGTGTCTTTTCTATCAGCGTTGCTGCTTCATCCAGCCGCCAGGCAAGAATCAACGCTGTTATTTGTGAAGTAAGATTGCCGCTTTCCATAGATTTCCTGTTTTTTCCCTGAAACCGCCCAAAAAATTCATATAACCCATTCAGTCGCTTCATTGCAGGCCCCATCATATGCGGCAGCGCTGCAATCGGCTCGGCAAGCTGCCTATCGCTGTTTATTTAATCGTTGTTTCGATCTTATTTCGTTCCACCCAGAACGAGATCATCCCGTGACAATATTCCTGCCCGCCGTCCGTACAGGCTGTTGCAGGTTCGGCCAAAACCATTTCGATCTGAGAAATAAAGATCGGCGACGTCGCGCCCGGCACCTCCGAATATTGTCGGATATTCGTAGAACGGGCCACGTTCAGATAGGTGCTGATCGAAATCTGGCTGCGCCCAATGTTAAAGGGCGACACAATATTGACAACAGTATCAGTATAACCGACCAGCGTACCGCTGAGGTTCTGTGCGTAGTTGATCACCGTGCCCAATTTCCGGTCCTGCGATAATGCCTCGTCCGCAAACAGGTCAACATTCCCGTTCAGGTCAAAGACAATTTTTTGTCCCAATAACGCTTTCAGGTGGGCATCCGCCGGACTGAGATTTTCATCCACAGTAGTGTCTGGCGGCACGACAATCGAAATTTCCGTGGGGACCGGGCTGGGTTCAGCCGTAGGCGGCACCGGTGTAACTGTTGCTGGCAGCGGCGTGACGGTCGGAAGATCCGTGGCATTCTGATAAGCTTCGTAAGTCTGCTGAAAACCGGACAGATTGCTCTCAAGCCGGGCAATATTCTGTTCCAGCGAGAAGTTTTTAATCAGCATCACAACCAGCAGACCGATGGAAAGCGCCAACACCAGTCCCAGCAGAAACAGAATAACGCCGTTCAGCTGTTTCACCCCAAACATGGCTTTCCGATTTTCCTGAACCATGCTTTTCGTGCGAACCATCTCATCCTGCAAATCGAAAAGCTGGATGTTCCGACGGCGAAATTCAGTGACTTTCTGTTTCAGCATCGGCAGATTGTTGGGGTTCGCCAAAAGCTGCCCGGTTTCCGGATACTCGCTGTTCCCGGAAAGGTCCGTCAAAAGCGTATTGATCAGCGCCAGGGACTTCCGATCCTCACGATCCTTTTGCCGGGCCAAAATTTCTTCCCGCAGATGATCATAAAGCGCAGGATTCTCCAGATAATGGGCTTCGATCTGATTCGTCGCGGTAAGAAAATCGCCGTCCTCAATCATTTTTCGCAACGCGAACAAATTTTCCGTGTCAAGTTTCTTCCGCAGTCCTTTGATCCGCGTAATTTTATCGCCAATTCGAGTGAAGGACTCCTGTGATGTCACATTCCCGGCTTCCGCCAGGGCTTTCATGCACGCATCCAGTTCCTCATGAATTTTGCCGCCGACTCCAATTGACTCGATCTTTCGAATAATGTTAGACTGCAGGATCCCTTCCGGAACCGTCGTAAGCCAATTAATACTGTGCAGCGTTTCATCAGAAACAACGGCATGATCGGGGCCTAATTTTCCGGTCCAACTGCTCACATCTTTCAGCATAGATTCCAGGATCGGAGAAAGCTCACGTTCCTCGGCGACTGCGTTGACCTGATTAACGGCCTGCAGCACACTGTTCAGATCCTGGATAAAGCCGAAGTTCCAGCGTTCTGCAGACACGCCGAAGCCTTCAAAAGCGGTGAGTAACGCGATCACCCGTTCAGAAATATCAGAGATGTCCGCCGGGGTAATATCCGGCCCCCGGCGGGGGACGATCGCCTGTTGTTCAAATAACGGCAAATCCGGCGTCGCTGCAGCCGGGATTCCTGTCGTCGGCGCCATCTTTTCAATTTCACCCGAGACCGGTGGACGCGAAGCGCCATTCTCGCGGACGCGTTTCATGATCTTTTTATAGGCGTCCGCCAAAAACGGATCCACCACCCGCAGCGCGGAGGTGTTGTAATTCATTTGAAAAGCCTCGTCCGTGATTTCGCCGGACTCCAACCCCTGAACAATCTGCCAGGCCAGGATGACATTTTCGATTCGCGCCAGATTTTCCTGCAACAAGCCGGTCAGTTCCGGGTTGGATGTATTTTTGTTTAATTTTTCTGTAACCAGTGTCGTTAATTTTTCAAACCGTTCGGTCAATTCCGAACTGTTTCCGGTAATGATAGCGTCAACGCATAAATCGAAATCCCGCTGCGGGACCAGATCAACTTTTTCATACCAGGTTTGTAAAAAACGGATGGCGGGGATCAGCCAGGCTTTATAAGAGGAGAGGGAGATCAGCCGTGCCTCCAGGCTCTTCTGAAAATCCTTCCCCATCAAAAATTCATTTTCTTTTCGGATCAACGCTTCCGCGTCCTTTTTCAGGCTCTCCCATGAGACCACATAATCCACCGTGGTTCTCGACTCCTCAAGCGCCTCATCCAGAATCGCCAGAATTTCATCCCAAACTTCGACACAACGATTCTGCAGCCGGATTTCATTCAAACCACCCGACAGTTGATCCCCAAGCAAAGCCGCATATTTTTGACTGAGCGGTGCGACATTGGTCGTGCAGGACAATCGCCCCAATAGCCTGATCAGGATCCGGTCGTTTTCTCTTTGGATCGGATACTCAAATTTCCCCTTATTGATCAATTCCAGCATTTTCCGCCCATAAATCAATTCGGGCAGAAAAAGACAGAACTTCCGAATATCCTCAGAAAGCGCGAACACCGGCGCATTGAGGCGCGCGTTGCCCCAGTCGATCAGTGTGATCCGCAGCCGGCTTTCATCTTCCGTCCAGAAAAGGTGCTCCAGCGGCTTAATATCCACATAGGCGATTTTGTTTTTTGCGCAGGCCCGCAGCAGTTTCGCAAATTCAAACCCAATCGCCAATCTGCCGGAAAGCGATTCGGGAAGCTGCGTTTCACAATGGGTTCCGATGCCGGAGGTCTGAATTTGGACCCGAAAACGGGAACGGTCGAAGGCCCTTACAAATTCGAGATTAAATTTTTCAGGATCATCGGTCAATATTTCCGGTGTCGGCAAATAGTTCAACCGTTTCAGCGGGTCCGGTTCAGCCAGCACTTCATTCCTGAATAACTGGATGACCTTCATCAGCGGATTCACCTCACCGGACGATTCTTCATGAATTTCATTAAATTTAACGTAGTATCGTTCTTTCGTCTCAGGATTCTCAAATTCATACGCGGCAGAAAACCCGCCTTCGCTTTTGACCCCGGTGGGGACTAACGAAAACGTTTTATTCCTGTACCTCACGGAATGAATGTTCTCTGCAAATTGATCTACAACAGCCTGTTCCACGAAACCTCCTAAATTGACCGGATAATCCGGCAATTCTTCTCTCCTGAGGAAGATTTTTTCTTTGATAATGATACCGCATGCAGAAATTGCCTGCGGGAGATGCGATATTCGTTTTCCGAATCAATAATAAATTGAAAGGTCTTTTCCGCTGTGTCCAGAACAACGCCGGTGCGGGGGATGTTCCCGTTTTCAATTCCGGCGCTGCCCGGATTGATGCCGTAACGATATCCGCCATTCTTATAAGACAGCGGCTTTCCAGCCATCTCCGGTGTGAACACACGCCACATATTGACAAAAGAAGACTTTGAAAAGGCAAAAAAACCGGGTTTATGGGTATGCCCAAACAAAAAATGATCCGTCTGCAAGTGTTCCGGATTTCCGAACAACCCACGCGTTACAATATTCAAGTCATGCGGGTTGAGGTAGCTCTCCCAGGGGTCCGCCTGATACTCCGTCGTATTGTGACAGGAATAGCTGCAGCCATGAAACAGGGTGAACTCTGCTTGCTGTTCCGGCAGCATCAGGATTGAATTTTTCATCATTCCCCGCAGCAGGACGGGCTTTGAACGCTGAAGCATTCTCCGCCGGGACGCCAGTGTTTCCTGTGCATTCGATTGTGCGGAATTCTTCTGATCGTTTTCCGGATGAAACAACCAAAACTCCCAGTTTCCAAAGACACTGTAAATCGGGAACTGCTCCAAATCTTTCAGAACGGATAAAAAACGTTTTTGCAGCCTGGGCACACCGATGGCATTTTCAGAATGGCCAAAAAGATCGCCCAACAACCAGATATCATCGATTCCTCCCGGAATCCGTAGCGCTTTCAGGACCAGCCGCATCAGTGCGTCGGCATTTTCATGGATATCCGAAAGGATCAAATGGCGATGTTTTGTTGATTTACCGATATATTCGCTCCTGTCATATACATAACCGCAAAAACGGCCAGGTTTCACGCTTCCCGCTGGAAAGGAGGCTTTCAAACGTGACAAAATTTCTTCTCTCATTTCCTTCCAACCGGAAAACATTTTTCTATCTCAATATTGTAACCGTGAACAGTCATCAGAACAAATGCCGTTACAGTGATCGAAACAGAATGCTGGTGTCAAAAGTAAAAAAAGGTACGTATTTTACCTTTGTAGGGGCGATCATCCCCGTCAGGGTGCATCGTTTAATACTTTTGACACCCCTATCAATATTGGTACAATAAGAAAAAAGAGAGCGCTGCCTTCCGGGATATGCCTTCCCGGAAGACTATACGCCAAACCAGAAGAGAATTTGAGATCATAAATGACAGATCAACAAAATCCGGCCAACCGAAAAAGAATCCTCGTGTTTGTCGTGGCCTACGAAGCGGAAGAATTCATTGTCGGTGTTTTGGAAAGAATTGCCGTATCCATAAAGCCGGAGTTCGATTACGAGACGTTGGTCATTGACGACGCCTCAAAGGACCGGACCTTTGCGTTGACAAGCGCCTACGCAAAGGCGCACCCCGAACATAAAGTAACCGCGTTATATAACCCGATCAACCAGGGTTATGGCGGCAACCAGCAAATCGGGTACCAATACGCGGTTGAGAATGATTTTGACGTCGTCATCCTGTTGCACGGTGACGGCCAGTATCCGCCTGAATTCATGAATAAGCTGGCAGCGCCGATCTTTTCCGGTGATTATGACGTAATGATGGGTTCACGCATGGTCATCAAAAACGACGCGTTGAAGGGTGGGATGCCACTCTACAAATGGATCGGAAACCAGATTCTGACCAAAGTCGAAAATATACTCCTGAAACAAAATCTGAGCGAGTACCATACCGGGTTCAGAGCCTATAAGGTGGACGCGCTGCGCGCGATTCCGTTCAATTTCGCCTCGAAATACTTTGATTTCGACACCGATATCATTATTCAGGTTACGGATAATCATTTCCGCATCGGTGAAATCGCCATCCCGACCAAATATGGTGATGAAATCTGCCGGGTTGACGGGATGAAATATGCGCGTATGATTTTGAAATCCTGTATTGAGTCCCGCATCATGCGGCTGGGCCTTTTTTATAATCCGAAGTTTGACTATACCGCGAATTCCGATACAAAAATCATGTATGAGCCCAAATTTGGCATGAACAGTTCCCACCAGATCGCTTATGACCTGATCCCCGCCGGCTCCAAAGTGCTGGACCTGGGCGCCGGACCGGGATACATGGCCAAAGCACTGCAAGAAAAACAGGTCCTCGTGACTTCCATTGACCGGATCATCCCGGATGAACTCAAACGGTATTCAGGTCAAACCATCCAGGCTGATTTGAACAGTTTTGACCTTTCCGTGCTGCCGGCGGAGTTTGACCGCATCCTGCTGCTGGACATTCTGGAACAACTGGACGCACCGGAGACATTGCTGCATCGCATCCGGGAGGCATTCGCGCCCGCCGGACCGGAAGTTCTGATCTCTGTTGGGAATGTGGCCTTTTTCATCACGCGCCTGAGCCTTTTCTTCGGAAAATTCAACTATGGCCGGCTCGGGATTCTGGAAATGAACAAGAAACGCCTCTTCACGCTGAAATCGCTCAAGCGTTTTTTGAAGGACAATGGTTACACCATCACCTCCCTGCGCGGTATCCCGGCGCCGTATCACAAAGCGCTGCCGGATCAGAAAGGGCTGGCTGCTGTCTTACAATCGATCAATAGCGCGCTGATCCATCTTTCCAAAGGACTCTTCGCTTATCAGATCTTCATCACAGCCAAACCCGGACTGACACTGCCGCAGCTGCTTGAAAACGCGAAAAAGCGCAATGCGGAGCAAGAGCCAACCGTGTTACAGGAAAGCGATGCCTTGATCATCGAAAGTAATTCATAACAATCTGGGTGTCACAAGTATTAAACGACATTGACTTTTCCCACCCACATCAAAATGATTCGGTTGGGAAAAAGAATTGGAGACGGCTATCGGTGAAGCTCGATCGTCTATTAGGGATCCTTACCGTTTTACTGCAAAATGAACGGGTAACCGCTCCATATCTGGCTGCGAAATTTGAGGTTACACGCCGCACAATCAGCCGGGATATTGATTCATTGTGCCAGGCAGGGATTCCAATTATCACGCAGCAGGGCAACGGAGGAGGCATCTCAATTGCCGAGGGGTTCAAGCTTGACAAAAGTATTCTGACGGCAGACGAACTCGCGGGTATTGTTGCGGCGCTCAAAGCGCTCGGCAGTGTGTCCGACCAATCCAACATCGAAAGAATTCTGGATAAATTTTCCGCAAAAAAGGACGTGGTTGTGTCCTTGAAGGAGCCAATCATCATTGATCTGGCTTCGCATTACAGAAACAGCCTGACGGAAAAAATCGAACAGATAAAAGCGGCCATCCGCGAACAGCGCCTGATTGAATTTGACTATTACTATGAAAAAGGAATGACCAAACGGTGCGTTGAGCCCTATTTTGTCATTTTCCAATGGACCGCCTGGTATGTATTCGGTTTTTGCCTTGAACGTCAGGATTTTCGCATGTTTAAACTCCAACGGCTCTGGGATTTGCAGCTGCGATCTGAAACTTATACCCCGCGCGCGGTCCCGCCTGAAAAAATGGATTTTCAAACCGCGCTGCCCGATCAGAATAAGCTGATCACGCTCTTCGATCCGGCAGTAAAATACCAGCTCATTGAAACCTATGGACTTCATTGTTACACCGAAACGAACGATGGCCTACTGCGCCTTGAAATCGGTTTTACGAACTGGGACTATACACTGTCATGGATTCTAGGCTTCGGCAGCAAAGCGACAGTCATTGAGCCAGCGGAAATGGCAGCGCACATAAAAGCGATCGCCAGCGCTCTCCTGAAGCATTACTCTTGAACAACATCGGAGCCATCCGGCTTCTTGATAAAAGAGAACGAAAAATTGTGAACAAACAGGACAGACTGTTGTCCTGTTTGTTTTGATAAGATAAAAATGAAGGAGGGTTTTCCGTTGGAAAATCATAAGCCGATAAAAAATTATCAGGATTTTGTAAACGCATTGCTGGTTGCCGGGTTTTCGTTGGGCGGTGGGAACAGTGAGGGAATCTTTTCGTTGATCCCCTGGAGTTGGAATGAGGAGCCGCCGTATGAGACGCCGGTACGCTGGCACACCGGTGACGCTGAAACCGATCCCTGGGAATGGCGGATTCGGGTACTGGCCGAACACAACGACATTTCTTACGCAAAAGTGTTCTTCAAAAAAAGCGGCTACATCACCCGCGATTGGATTTCACATTTTGTCGCTGCCCGTCGGGGAAACACGCAGTTTGAAGACCAATATGCGGACGGCCTGCTCAGCCATTCCGCCAAACGCATCTATGACGTCATTCAGGCTCATGAGGTATTGCCGTTGCATGCCATCAAGCAGTTAGCCGGCTTTGGGAAAGAGGAAAAATCCCGCTTTGACAGCGCTCTGGTCGATCTGCAAATGAAGCTGTTCCTGACCATGTGCGGCCGGCAGCAGAAAATCTCCCGGCAGGGCGAGGAATACGGATGGTCGTCCACTGTTTTCTGTACGACGGAGAATTTCTGGGGACAGGACGTTTTCGAAAAAGCTGCCAGGTTGGATCAAACCACGGCGATCGCGGAAATTACCGAACAGGTTCTGCGGCTCAATCCGGCAGCGGAACAGAAAAAGATTTTGAAGTTTATTAAGGGTTGAAAATCGAATTCGAAGAAGTGGAGCGCACAAAATGAATAACGAAGTTATCGAAAAAGCAGGAGAAATAATTCATCAAAACACAGTTTATGGAACGCAGCAGGGATCGGACCCTTTTTGTGTTCTGGCACTGATCGACAAAGAGGGGTATCCTACCGCCTCAACCATCACGGCATCCCAATCAGAAGGGATCGAATGGATAACCTTTTGCACCGGGCTGACAAGTAATAAAGTCAATCGGATTGCGGATTGCAACCATGCCAGCGTTTGTTTCAATAAGGATGGGGCCTATAACATCACACTCGTTGGAACAATTGAGGTCGTGACGGAGCCTTCTATTAAACAAGCGATGTGGTACGAAGGCCTGGAACAACATTTCAGCAGTCCGGATGATCCCCAATATTGCGTTCTGCATTTCAGCACCAATCGATACAATCTTTTTATCGATTGGCAGGAAACGGCCGGTTATCTATGATGCTGCCCTGATAAAACAGCGCTCAATGAGCGGGAAAGACAGCGGGCAAGAAATGATTAGGGTATCAAAAATATTCTGACCGCTGTCTGATTTTTGTTATACCACTAATCACAGATAATCTTGCAAAAATCTGGAGACAGTCAGCAAATAATCCTTGATCGTTTCCGGCTTTCGAAAACCATGCCCTTCACCGGGATACAAGCGAAAAACTACCGGCCCTTTCACTTTTTCAGCCATAGAGCTCGATTGTCCCGGCAGCACCACCACATCATTCTCTCCCTGGAAAATCGCCAGCGGAGTCTTGATCTTTTGCGCATGATAAAGCGGGGAGCGTTCCAGATACACCTTATACGCTTCCGGCAATACACCCACCAGCCCATCCGTATAATGAAGTTCCAGCTTATGGGTATCCGTGACCAGATCGATCAAATTGGAAACGCCGTAAAGTGAAATTCCGGCCCTGAAAGCTTCCGGGAAGCGTGCCAAAGTATTCAGCACCGTGAAACCAC
>CALCQT010000005.1 GCA_937894825.1 uncultured Anaerolineaceae bacterium | reverse complement strand
CGTCGACCAGCCGGAGAAAATTAATAGCGATCCCTTTGGGGAAGCCTGGCTGATCAAACTCGAAAGTGATGCAGGGTTTGACACAACCGGGTTGATGGACGCTGCCGCCTATCAGGCTTACTGTGAGGAACGGGAATAATCATGTTTATCCCTCACAGTCCGTCCGAACGAGAGGCGATGCTCGCTGCGGTCGGCGTAAAAAAGATTGAGGATCTGTTTGAGGCGGTTCCGGAGGCCCGGCGTTTTCCGAAGCTGGACATCCATTCGGGGCTTTCTGAAATGGAAACTTCGGCGCAGTTGAAGGAAATGGCGGGGGCGAATTTCTCTTTGGAAGACGCTTCCAGTTTTCTCGGCGCCGGCGCCTATCGCCATTATATTCCGGCGGCAATTGATAATTTGATCAGCCGCGGAGAGTTCTATACGGCTTATACGCCGTATCAACCGGAAATTGCCCAGGGTACGCTCCAGGCAATTTTTGAATATCAGAGCCTGATTGCGCGTCTGACAGGGATGGATGTGTCGAATGCCTCGCATTATAGCGGCGCGACGGCCTGTGCCGAAGCCGGCATTTTGGCTTATCATCATTATCGAGGAAAACGCAAAAAAATTCTGGTCTCTGCCGGTTTAAATCTGCGTTACCAGGACGTGATGCGGACCTACCTGGAAGAATTTGATGGGACGCATATCGAAACCCCCGCGACAGAAACACTGGCGGAAATCAATCCTGGGCGCCTGGCCGGATTGGTGGATGACGACACCGCGCTGGTGATGGTGCAGTATCCGGATTTCTTCGGACAGGTTTATGATTTTACCGCACTGGCTGAGGCGGTTCATTCTAAGGGAGCGTTGTTCTGCGTTTCGGTGAATCCGATTGCGCTGGGGTTGTTGAAAACACCCGGTGAGATGGGCGCGGATATTGTTGTGGGTGAAGGACAGCCGCTGGGAATTCCGATTTCTCTGGGAGGCCCGTATCTGGGTCTTTTCGCTACCCGCAAAGAACTGGTGCGAAAGATGGCCGGAAGAATTGCCGGTGAGACGGTGGATAGCCGTGGGCAGCGGGGATACGTTCTGACGCTGACAGCCCGGGAGCAGCACATTCGCCGGGATAAAGCCACCTCAAATATTTGTACCAATCAGGGATTGACTGCTTTGACGGCGGCCATCTATTTGAGTCTGCTTGGAAAAGAGGGTTTACGTTCTGTGGCCCGTCTGTGTTATGACCGGGCGCATTATGCTGCCGAAAAAATTGCCGCGATTCCGGGTTTCAAAGTGTTGAATTCCGGATCGTTTTTCCATGAGTTTGTGGTGAGTTGCCCGAATCCTGTGGCGGATCTGAATGAACATCTGCTGTATCACAACATTTTGGGCGGTTATGATTTGTCAAAGGACTTCGCATCGCTCGCTTCGCTCGAAAACGCGATGTTGGTTGCGGTCACGGAAATGAATTCAAAAGAAGATATTGATGAGTTTTGTCACATGCTGGCGGGAGGTGATCATGACCACCATCACGAATGAGCAACTGACTATTTTTGAGCTCTCCTCTCCCGGACGGGTTGGATTTCGCTTCCCGGAATCCGATGTGCCGGCGGCTGCATTGGATCCTGCGCTGGAACGGGCGGAACTGCCGCTGCCGGAGCTCTCTGAATTGGATGTGGTGCGGCATTTTACCCATCTCTCGCAGCTGAATCACGCGATTGATCTGGGTTTTTACCCGCTTGGTTCCTGTACCATGAAGTACAACCCGAAGATTTGCGAGCAGACGGCCCGTTATCCCGGGTTTGCGCAGCTTCATCCGGAGCAGCCGATCGAGACCATTCAGGGAGCGCTGCTGCTGATTTATGATCTGCAGGAAACGCTGCAACAGATCAGCGGGTTTACCGCCAGTTCTTTGACGCCCGCTGCCGGAGCACAGGGTGAGTTTTGCGGCGTTAAAATGATTGCGGCATACCATGCCGATCGGAATGACATGCGCCGCAAGGTGATGCTGATTCCTGACAGCGCGCACGGGACGAACCCGGCCACTTCCGTGATGTGCGGTTTCACCGTGAAACCGGTGCTGACGGATGCGCGCGGCAACATTGATCTGGAAACACTGGCTGCGCTCTGCAATGACGAGCTGGCCGGGATCATGATCACCAACCCCAATACGCTGGGGTTGTTTGATGAGAACATTGAAAAAGTCCTTGAAATGGTTCATCAGGCCGGCGGGCTGGTTTACGGCGATGGCGCGAACATGAACGCGCTGCTCGGAGTCGTGAAACCAGCGGAGCTCGGGTTTGATGTGATGCATTTTAATCTTCATAAAACCTTTGCCACACCGCACGGCGGCGGCGGACCGGGTTCAGGACCGGTGCTGTGCAATGAAACGCTGGCGCCATTTTTGCCGGGACCGGTGGCGGCCATCCTTGAGCCGGCGACCGAGGAACTTCCCCCGCTCTATGGCTGGCATACGCCGGAGAAAACAATCGGCCGTGTGGGCTCCTTCGCCGGACATTTCGGCATGCTTGTCCGAGCTTATACGTATATCCTTCTGCAGGGATCGGACGGGCTGCGGCAGGTTGCCGAACATGCCTGTCTGAATGCGAATTATCTGATGCATGCACTCAAGGACGCTTATCCGCTGCCGTATGACCGCACCTGTATGCACGAGTTTGTTGTTGATGTCAAGTGGAAAGATGCACCTGAGGTGCGTGCGCTGGATGTGGCCAAGCGGCTGATTGATTATAAGTTCCATCCGCCGACCAACTATTTCCCGCTGATTGTGCATGAAGCGCTGATGATTGAACCGACCGAAACCGAGAGTAAACAGACGCTGGATGCTTTTATTGAGGCCATGCTGGCGATTGCGAAAGAAGCGCGTGAGGATCCTGAGGTGCTGCATACAGCGCCGCATAACGCGCCGTTTGGGCGGTTTGATGAGGTCAAGGCAGCGAAGGACCTGAAACTGACGGCCTGACCTGGACGACAGAGGAAACGAATGAACGATATTTTGAACAGAAAAACAAAAATTGACGTCAAAACAATGGATCAAATTCCGGCCGGGGCTGTGATTCTCAAACTGATCAGCGGCTCGATGGATCTGCCGCTGAAAAAGGCTGGAGATTTTATTATCGAGAAAGCCGCTGAGGAAACAACCGTCACGTTTTATGCCGGTGAAAAACTGAACGCGGATTCCTGGCGTGCCGCCGGCGGAAAAATGGCCGGCTGGCTGAAGTCCGTCACTCCGGAAACGGCCTGGCTTGATCTGGCAGAAATTACAGAAAAACCTGCAAGGGCCAACCTGCTCGAAGGTATACTGCTCGGTGCTTTTGAGTTTGACCGCTACAAGAAGGAGAACAGTGGCGGAAAGGACGCCGTTTTGGCTGTGCCGTCCATCTTTGCCGCGCTGGTCGAAGAACGGCGCGTTGTTTGTGAGGCAGTTAACATGGCGCGCGATTGGGCGCACGAACCGGCATCGGTGATCAATCCGGAGACGCTGAGCGAGCGGATTAAATTGCTGGCCGAAACTTACGGGTTGAAATGCCGGGTGCTGGAAGAACAGGAACTGGTTCAGATGGGCGCAGGAGCGATCACGGCCGTTGGGCAGGGGAGCAAGACGCCTTCCCGCATGATCGTGCTGGAATACGCGGGGACTAAAAAGACAAAACCGGTCGTGCTGGTTGGCAAGGCGATCACTTTTGATTCCGGCGGCTACTCGATTAAGCCGAGCGACAGCATGGTGGGAATGAAATACGATAAATGTGGTGCGATGGCCGTCCTGGGCGTGATGCGGGCTGCTGCCGAACTGCGTTACGAAACGCCTATCGTCGGGGTGATCTGTGCCGCGGAAAATATGTTGAGTGAAAAGTCCTATCGTCCGGACGATATTCTGCATACGCTTTCCGGCCTGACCGTTGAGGTCATTTCAACGGATGCCGAAGGACGACTGGTGCTGGCGGACGGGCTGACCTACGCTCAGCAGCAGTTTGAGCCGGCCGCATTGATCGACCTGGCGACGCTGACCGGCGGTTGTGTGGTGGCTTATGGTCACGTTCGCGCCGGCGTGCTGAGCAATAATACCGATCTGTTCGAGTCATTGTTCGAATCCGGTGAGAAAACCTGGGAGCGGATTTGGCGGCTGCCGCATGATGATGATTATGCCGAGCTGATCAAGAGCCCGGATGCTGATATCAAGAACAGCGGCGGACGCTGGGGTTCGCCGGTGACGGGCGGCATTTTCCTGAAGCAGTTTGTGAAAGATGAAGTGCCCTGGGCGCATTTGGATATTGCCGGTGTAGCGGATTCGGATAAGGCTTCGGCATATTCCGTGCCGGGAGCGACAGGATTCGGGGTCCGGCTTTTGCTGGATTGGCTGAAAACACGGTAATTTGATAAGGATTTAAAACGAAAATGGATTGCCGCGGCAGTCCATTTTCGTTTTAAATTAACAATCCATCCATGTAGGGAAGTCCATCGTTTAATGAATAATATTGGCTTTTGACGCCCTCGCATCATATTTTAATTCGCCCCCATATTCCATTTGGCTTAAAACATGCACTGAATAAGAGTAGTAAAAAAAATAATGCCGGGTATAAAAAATCCGGTATGGGAAAAATCCCGAAAAAACCTCGGATGGCATTGTACTTGCAACAATAAGATTGTACTAATTTGATCGGGGTACGAAAAAGGGAAATTATTTCGTAAAAGAAATGAGGTTAAAACTCTTATGAAAAAACAAACACTTTCCATTTTATTGGCTCTGGTATTACTCCTGAGCATTTCTATACTCCCCGTATTTGCACAGGATTGGGACGAGGAAGAGGTTTCCGGTTATTTCGGCGCGATCGAAGACTGGGACACGGAATCCTTTGGCCTGGCCGGTGTGGATTCGGAAGATGTCGGTTTCGACGGTTACGATTCCAAAAGTGTTGATTCTTTTGCTGTAACGCCGGAAACGAATTATGAAGCCAAGTCTTTGATTGGGACCGCGACAGTCTCTGCCACCTTTGTCAAATGCGGCGATGGCAAACTGAAGATCACGATCAAACTGGTTCAGCAGGGGACGATTACCGGAACGCCTTATGTAACTTATATCCGGTCGATCAAAGTCAAAAATCTCTCTGTCGGTACGGCTGGCGCTGAATATGAACTCAAGGGTTGCCGGACGCAGTTTGGCGATAGCTGTGAAAAGGTTTATTACGATGCGGATGGAAATGCGACATTAACCGGTTATGTAACCGTGCCTGTCGTGTTTGACGGCACAGTGAGTCCAACTTTCGATGTCGAAATTACACAATCTGAGAGCCGCTGGGCAGCGCCTGACGCAACAATCATTACCGCCAGTGGTACTTCCACAGCAGAGGCGACGGATTTATGCCAGACTGGCGTCATAAACGCCACCCTGAGCGGCTATTACCAGCAGTGCAATGGTAAAGCTGAATTCCGCACGGACATTACTGTTCCTGCTGATGTGAGCTTTATCGTGCCATCCGATGTCTATCTTGGTTCGACTGCTTATTCCGACTACATCTGCCGCTACACCCGTTACGGCAGCAGCGGCTATCCGCTGGGAGGCGATTATTGCTATCCCGGACAGCGGCTGAACGTCAAAACCGGCGACAAGATCCGCTTTGAGGTTATGATTGATAAAATGAAGAACCCGTTGACCGATACCACCGCCTTAAATCCGCTGACGGCATCCTGGCGACTGGGCGGGAATACCGTCCTGTTGACCGGTGACCTGACCGGACGGCGCGGTTCCGGCGACCTGTGCGACGCAAAAATTGTACCGGTTTCCCCGATCAAATCGGCTTTCGGTGGTGATGATGACCCGATCGAACCCTCCGGCTGGTACAGCACCTATGATAAGGCTGTCGTCGGACTCTATCAGAAATGCGGACGTTTCGGTGTCTATCAGGTACGGCTGCGCAATATTGGCGCAAAAATGGGCTATGTCACCTTGCCGGGCGCGGTGGCTGTCAATGGCGGTAATCCGATCTCATTCTTCTGGAAGTCCAGCATCCAACCTGAGGGGAACCGGGTGCCGGTGATTCCGGGTGGTGAAGTTTCTCTGCGCGGGTATGTTTACATCACCAGCCTTGGCAGTCAGATGAACAGTGATTCGCCGGCTACCATTGCGGTCAATTTCTCTGATCTGGGTCTGTACATGACTGGGAAACTCTACTCTGATCATGTGAACTGGCGCTGCTACTAAGAGACGTAATTGCGAAAAACAGGACTTATAGAGTCCGCTAAGATCAATAAAGTGTTAACGAAAAGAGGACGTCCAAACTGGACGTCCTCTTGCTTCTTTTTTGTCCATCCTCGCCTCCCAATTTGATATGATAAATACATTTTAATCCAGTGATTCGAATCCGGTTGATGGTTCGCTCCTGACGCCAACGCCGAATCTGTGAAAAAATGAACCGCAGAATAAAATGCATATTGTTTGACCAGACGCGATCATTAAGATATAATTCAGCCGGTAAGAAACCTTCCGATGGGAAAGGCCCGGTTGATGTCAAAGGAACCGGTATTTCAAAACGCTTTTGGATAAAAAACCTTTTGAAATATCTGATCCGAGGGACAAACGGAACCCGTCCGGTAAGTACCGTTGGATGAAAAGCGACTGGAAAGGAAAATAAATGGCAACAAAACGGACCTACCAACCTAAAAAACGCCGCCGTCTGCGCGTACATGGCTTTCGCGAACGCATGGCTACCGCTGATGGGCGCGAAGTTTTGAAGCGCCGCCGTGCACGCGGACGTCGCTCCCTGACCGTTTCCGTGAATAACCATGTGAAGCGGATTCGCTGGTAACAGAACTGGACGGGCTTTCATTAACGCAGCAATCAGACAAGAACGCGAATCACAGCGAGCAGATAGTTGGAACGTCGCAAACGTCTGAACCGGAAAAACGATATTCAGCGGGTTAGGCAGAGAGGGAAATCCTTTCCGCACCCGCTTCTTGTTTTAATCGTGATGCCTGAAACAGACCAGACTGAAGCGAAGGTTGGCGTCATTGCGACCCGCTCGGTTGGCGGCGCCGTAGAGCGGAACCGCGCGAAACGGTTGATCCGTGCAGCGGTGGATGAAGTCTTTGATTTTATTCGTCCGGACTGCCAGATCCTGGTTTTGGCCAGAAAGCCGATTCTTGCGGCGGAGACCTCCGAAATTGTGTCTGTTCTTTCGCACCAGCTGCATAAAGCCGGGATTTACAAATCCCCAGTTCCCTTGATGTGAGACCATTGTTACCGGATATCTCAGCGCCACCGACGACCCCGATGTGTGATGATTTAACGCATACGCATGATGACACAGAAGAGCAATCTTCTGTGAAAGAGCCGCGTCTGCGTGATCTTCCGTTTCGGCTCAATACCATTCCCCGTTGGTTTTTCCTGCTGCTGATCCGGGGCTATCAGGTTACTTTTTCAAAATTGCTGCCAGGCGACACCTGCAGATTCTATCCGAGTTGTTCCCATTATGCTTACCAGGCAATCTATAAATATGGTGCTATTAAGGGCGTTCCGATGGCGATCTGGCGTGTGCTGCGCTGCAATCCTTTCAATCCCGGCGGATTTGATCCGGTTCCGTAAACAGGTCCGTAGGGGGAAAAAACGATATGAGAAAAAATAAAAACCTCTTTTTTACCCTCTTCTCAATTTTGATCGTACTTATTTTGAGTTCCTGCGCCGGCAACAGCGCAATGAATAATGCTACCAGCTGGCCCGGACTCAGTGCGGAGGATGACATCCTTTACGTTGCTTCCAGTACGTCAATCAGCGCGGTTCGTGAAGGCGTAAAGCTGTGGAGCTATCCGGTTCCTGCCGATAACAGCCTGCTCTTTTTTGCCGCTCCGCAGGTGGATGACGAGAAGATCTATGCGGGTACTTACAGCAACCAGGTCCATGTCCTGAATAAAGAGGATGGGACGCTGATTCAGAAAATTGAACTTCCGTCCCCAAAACATAAGATTATCGCGTCGCCGGTCGTCGCGGATTCCAATCTTTTGATCCCTTCCAGCGACGCCACGATTTATGCGTTTGATCCCGCAAATATG
>CALCQT010000004.1 GCA_937894825.1 uncultured Anaerolineaceae bacterium | reverse complement strand
CAAGAAAAGCAAGAACTGAAGTTGGAAACAAAAAAAGTTTGTGATTCGGTAGCGTTCTCAGAGAATAGAGATTTTTCCGAATCACAAACTTGTGGCCCGAAAGCAATCGATTTACAGATCACAGCACCTGCATCCGGAGGGTCCATGAATGAACATCCATCAAGCAGAAGCACAAAAAAACAGTCTAAAAAGGAAAAAAATAAATGAATGCAAATGATAAAATCCAGGCCTTTGTCATCAATCAGGCCATGAACTACATCACAGGAAATCCTCAAAAAAACCTGCCAAAACTGCTGAACTGGGTTGAAAATTTTTGGGGCGAAGCGTTTTCAGACAAAGCGGTGCTGTTTCACGAAATTCTGGACGATCCGGATAATATCTGGAACCAGTTCATCTTTAGTCTCTGGGAAGATATTGACAACGACGTCCTGAAAACAGCATTTAACAACTTCGTCATCAACGGAAGCATCATCGGAGATCGCAAACAGGAAGCCTATCGAAAAGAATTGGGCTGCAACATCCCCTGGGCGATTCTGCTTGATCCGACCTCCGCCTGTAACCTGAAATGTATCGGATGCTGGGCTGCCGAGTATGGCAACCGGCTGAACATGTCTTATGAGACCTTAGATGGAATCATCCGCCAGGGCAAAGAATTGGGTACCTATTTTTATCTTTACTCAGGTGGCGAACCGTTGGTCCGGAAAGCGGACATCATCCGGCTTTGTGAAGCACATCCCGACTGCTTGTTTGCAGCTTTTACCAATGGCACCCTCATCGACGAGGCCTTTGCCGATGATATGCTGCGCGTCAAAAACTTTATCCCTTGCATCAGCGTGGAAGGATTTGAAGAGGACACTGATTTCCGTCGCGGCCAGGGGACCTTCAAAAAAGTTGAACAGGCCATGGAAATCTTGAAAGCGAAACGCTTGCCTTTCGGAATTTCTTGTTGTTACACCAGCAAGAATGTGAAAATGATCGGTTCTGAGGCCTATTTTGATCAAATGATCGCCTGGGGAGCAAAATTCTGCTGGTTCTTCACCTATATGCCGGTCGGGAAAGAAGCCGTCCCAGAATTAATGGTGAGCCCGGAACAACGCGCGTTTATGTACGATCAGATCCGCGCATTCCGCCAAACAAAACCGCTGTTCACATTGGATTTTTGGAATGACGGCGAATTTGTTGAAGGCTGCATTGCCGGCGGGCGGCGTTACCTGCACATCAACGCAAACGGCGATATGGAACCCTGCGCGTTCATCCATTATTCGGACTCCAGTATTTATGACAAGACGCTGCTGGAAGCGCTTCAGTCTCCGCTGTTCATGGCTTACAAAGAGGGTCAGCCTTTCAACAACAACCATTTACGCCCTTGCCCGTTGCTGGACAATCCAGGTGCGCTGGCCCAAATGGTGGAACGCACCGGCGCGCTCTCCACTGACCTGCAAAATCCGGAGGACGTCTACGAACTTTCCGCGAAATGTAAAAACGCGGCCGATCGCTGGGCCCCGGTCGCGGACGGGTTGTGGGAAGCCTCCGGACATTGCGTCGAATGTATGGCAAAACGTCAGATAGCGTAAAACCGGAACAGACGGTCAGCATTGTCTCATTGCGGGGCACGTCTGAACGAGATTTCCCTGCCAAATAATCAGGCAGCCGGAAGGCAAAATTGAACAAAGAAAGGATAGTTATTATGACTTCGTCAGAGACGCAGAACACGAACGAAAAGGATACCAGCGGATTTCTGAAGGATCATATCGAATGGTCACGGAAACTCCTGGAGGATCATATCAATTGGTCACGTGAACAGTTGGAAAATCACATTCAATGGGCCAAAGAGTTTTCGGAAAAAGAAGCCGTTGAATCGGACTCCGAAGGACAGGATGAAAAAGACGAAGCCGGACGGAAAGCCGATGATCTTATCGACAATCATATCCAAAAATCGCATGAATGGATCGAAAAACACATTGCGCAATCGCAGAATCGTCTGGAGGAGCATATCAAACAATCACGCGCATGGCTGGCAGATAAATTAAAAAATGAATAACTGATTCAGGTATAAGCAAATAGGCTCGACATTAAAAAAAATCTCCAAAGATAAAAAACTTTGGGGATTTTTGCTTTAATAAATTTGTCATAAAAAACCAGTGGCAAAAAACTCCGCATTACAATACTGAACGTTGTTTTGAACATTGTTCAATAAAGGGAAGGTATGAAGGCAGAAATAAACGCTAAAGAAAAAATTCTTCAAGCTGCCATGGAACTCATCCGCGTCAGCGCCGGAGACATCAACACCATCACAATCCGGGCCATTGCTGAAAAAGCCGGTATCGGGGTCGGCCTGATCAACTATCATTTCCAGAATAAGGAGAACCTGATCACGTTGTGTGTTCAACGGATGATCGGCAACGTGATCATGAGTTACCGCCCTGCAGGCGGCGCGGAAAGGGATCTGACGGCAAATGTCAAGGCAGTGGCCGATTTTCTGGTCGAAAACCCGGCGCTGTCACAGATTTCGATCCTGGCGGATCATCAAACACCGCAAGCGTCTGACAACACCATGAAAACGGTTCAAGGGTTCGGCAATATCTTTTCATCAGAAACGGTCCCGTCCCACGAAAAGAAATTGAAGCTGTTTGCGCTTGTGTCCTTCGTTCAGGCGCTGTTCCTGCGCCGGGACATGAGCAAAGAACTTTTCGGGGCCGATTTTCGGGACAAACCGCAGCGAGACAAAATGATCGACTGGATCGTTCAGCAATTATTTCAGGATATGCAGGAGAAATAAGAAAATGAATAAAAAAATCGGAATGACCGCGTCCATTGTGACGCTGGCCGGCGTGACCGGGTTCGCGCTGAGCATGCTGGTGAACAATCTCTTCGGCAGTTATCTGACCAGCATGGTGATCGCCTGGGGTTTTGTCCCGCTCATCTGCGCCTTCGCTGCATTCAGCGCAGATGAAACCCGCGCCGCCGCCAATACAGCCATCGCCTTCGCGGCGGTTTATGCGACATTCATAACACTGGTCTATTTTGCACAACTGACAACCGTACGGCAGGTGATTTTGTCGGACGAAGCAGCATCGCTGCTGGATTATCAAAAATTCGGATTGTTCTTTAATTACGATTTAGTGGGATACAGCTTTATGGCGCTCTCGACCTTTTTTATCGGCTGGACAGTCCGTGCCGAAAACAAGGCTGACCGCTGGCTGAAAACGCTGCTGCTGGTGCATGGCATCTTTGCGGTGACCTGCGTCGTGATGCCAATCCTCGGCGTGTTCAGCGCAGCCACACCCGGCAGTGACAAAATCGGGACACTGGTCCTGTTGTTTTGGTGCGCCTATTTCACCCCGGTCTGTGTCCTGTCCTGGCGCCATTTTCGGTTGAGCGCATAATATTTTCATAATCCGGACCGTTCATTTATGATCAGGGTGTCAAAAGTTATTCTTCATATGAGAGTGTTGTTCTATATTTTTTCGCGCGAAGCACGAAAAAATATAGAACAACATGTTTGTCATCTTCGTTTACATCCTGTAAGGACGACTCTCGAAACAGTGTTTTATGCTGTTTCGAGGCGGAGAGACCTTCAAAATCCAGCAGGGGTCTGATATCCTCCAGCGGTAAGTTATAAGAAATCAGCTGTTTTTTTACTAAGAATTTTGGCTTGGTGTATTTCAGACCCGAAGTGATCGTTGAGGGTCTCTCCGCCTCGAAAACGGCTGGGGAACGCCGTTTTCGAGAGTCGAGATGACGTATTTTATGTTTTTATTGATTTTTCGCAAAGCGAAAAATCAATAAAAACATAATCGAACCCCTATTAGCATTTATACATGATTGCCCAAGATAATCAAACCGCAGCGTCTTCCTTCACCAGCGCATACAGCTTCATATCAAGAATTTGTCCGTTTTTCACCGCGTTCTTTCGCAGCAGTCCCTCGAAATGGAACCCGGCTTTTTCCAAAACCCGGCAGGATCCGGTATTATACGCAAACGGTTCGGCGAAAATGCGCATGATATCTGTGTTCTCAAAAATATACGCACAGGCGGCCTTCACCGCCGCCGTGCACAGCCCTCGACCCCAGAAAGGTTCTCCCAGAAAATAACCCAGTTCGGCAGTGAAACGGTGAATATTATTTTTCCTGAGAATGCCAATGCTGCCCGCAAGCGTTTCTTCTGCCATGATCGCCCAGTTGTATTGCTGGTCACGCTCGGCATTCAGCACGCTCGTGATATAGTCCTTCCCGTCCGAAACCGTATAGGGATAAGGAATCCCATCCCGCAAATTTGCCAGGATTTTCGGGTTATTGATGATTACCGCCAACGCTTCCGCGTCTTCCATTCGCCACGCGCGCAATTGAACTTCCATGCTTACTCCTGACCTATCGTCTTCATGATACTGAGTATTCTGTTCTTTTTCAAAGTGACCCTGGAATCAAATCCAGCCCTTACAGACATCGACCCATTCCATAAAACCGGAATATTTTTCCAGTTGCGGAATCGTCAGTTCGATTCCGCTGTTATCGCTGCCGCAGGCCGGGAAAACCGTCTCGAACCGCCGCAGCGAAACATCCAGATAAACCGCAACGCCGTCTTTAGTCCCAAACGGGCAAACCCCGCCGACAGGATAACCCACCCGGTCCAACACCTCATCCGGCGTCAGCATCTTCGCTTTGCCGCCAAATTTCGCCTTATATTTCGGGTTGTCAATTTTCGCGTCACCCGCCGTGACGATCAGAATGGCCTGTTCGTCCAGTTTAAAGGAAAGCGTCTTCGCGATCCGGGCCGGCTCACAATTCAGCGCTTTCGCAGCCAGTTCCACCGTCGCGCTGGACACTTCAAATTCCAACACCTGATTTTCCATGCCAAAACGGCGAAAGAACGCCCGTCCCTTTTCGATTGACATAAGCCGACATTTCCCTTCAGTCAGAATATTTCAAAATACTTCACCCAGCGGTATGCGCTCCATTCTAACATGACGCAGATGGCAGCATTCACTGTTGGCATTCGAATTATGAAATGATAAGGGGGTCAAAATTCATTCGTGGTTAAAACCAAACGCACCCACATTCTGTGAGTGCGAATTTGGCATGAAAACAACTTGTGTGGCAGGCGCTACTGCCCGTCTTTTGCTCCCAGAACCTCGGAAAGCCTGGCCACCCATTGTTCATTACAGGAGGTACGGTCCCCTTTTTCGTCAAAAAACTGGATCTGATCCACCGGCAGTGTAATCTCCATTTCGCCCGGGTACTGCTCCCAAGTACAGGGCGCCTTCACACGCAGGATTCCGGCCGGCGTTCTCAGGGCATAGACGCTATCCTGACCAAGCTGCTCTACGGATTGCACCGCGGCGCGAATGGTGATCCCTTCCGCCTGGCCTCCGGTCAAAATGTTTTCGCAGCGGATGGCGGCGGAACCAATCTTCAGATCGATGATATTACAAGGCGGAGACCCGATAAACCCGGCCACAAAAAGGTTCTGCGGATTGGTGTAAATCTCCTTCGGGGTACCTTCCTGCATGATGTTCCCCTGATTCAGAATGGCGATTTTCGTCCCCATGGACATCGCTTCCACCTGATCATGGGTAACGTACAAAAATGTCGTCCCGATGCGCCGGTAGAGGTCGCTGATGCTGTCGCGCATCTGCACTCTGAGCTTGGCATCCAGGTTGGACAACGGTTCATCCATCAAAAAAACACTGGGCTTTTTCACGATCGCCCGTGCCAACGCGGCGCGTTGACGCTGGCCGCCGCTCATCTGCGCCGGCAGCTTCTTCATTTGATCAGTGAGTTCCACCATTTCCAGCGCATCGAAAACAAGCTTTTTTCGTTCCTCATTCGGAATTTTTGCAATCTTCAGGCCATACTCCACGTTCTGATAAACGGTCATGTGCGGATACAGGGCATAGTTCTGAAACACCATCGCCAGTTTTCTGTCCTTGGGCTCCGCGTCCGTGATATCCACGCCGTCCCGCAGGATCTTTCCGGCGCTGGGCTTGTCCAGACCGGCGATCAGCCTGAGCAGGGTAGATTTCCCGCAGCCGGATGGCCCCAGCAGAACGGTGAAAGAACCGTCCTCAATCTCAATGTTCATGTCCGTAAGCACTTGTTCCGACGGCCCAAAATTTTTATATACATTTTTGACCGAAATGCTACTCATTCACTTCCTCCAACAACTTTCTTTCCAATTTGACGATGCTTTCATCGGGAAGTCCCAGGGATGCCACATAAGGCCGGATCCCCCCATACGTATCGTCAAGCCAATTCAGTGTGTTTTCCATATTCTCCGGAGCGGATGAGAAAAAGCTCTCCGGAATATCAAACCCAAACGCTTGCATTTGCGCTTTTTGTTCTGTGAAAAAATCCGCCAGGTAGCCCTGGCTCAGGGCATAATCCGCGACGATGTCCCGCTTCGAAACTCCCGCGACCCCGAGCAAAAGCATCGCGATCAGCCCGGTTCGGTCTTTTCCGGCGGAGCAGTTGAATAAAACCGTCTCGCCGTCATGCACGGCGATTTGCTCCAAAATCCCTTTGAGCTGATCCTGATTTTGAGACAGAATACCGATGTACAACGCATCCAGACTTTCCGGGATAGCAGCCCCTGAAATCAACAGGTTGACCTGATCCAACAGCGGGAAATGAGTATAAGCAATCGTCGGCTCCTGCTCCAGTACGGTCGGGTTCATTTCACATTCCAGTGAAGAGCGCAGATCGATCACACACCGCACCCCATAGGCCAGCAGGTACTGTTTATCCTCAGCGGTTATTTTGCTCAGCCCATCCGAGCGCAGACAGCGGTGCGTCTGTGTGATTTTGCCATCTGCGGCAAGGTAACCGCCCAGATCACGTGTATTCAACGTCCCGGTGAGCGGGAGTGGTTTTGAAGTCGGTGTCGACGTCACTATTTGATACCCCATTTCATAAAAGATTTAACAATGTTCTTTTGCATCACAATATATAACAACAAAATCGGTATACAGGAAACCGTGGTCGCGGCCATCAGCGGTCCCCACATGCCGCTTTCAAGGCTGACGAAGGATTTCAACCCAACCTGGATCGGGGAATTTTCCACCTTTTGGATAATCCGCGTCGGCCAGAGATAATCGTTCCAGGTGTTGATAAAAATCAGAATCGCCAACGAGGCGATTGAGGCCTTCATGTTCGGAAGAACAATATTCATAAGCGTCTGCAGTTCACTGCTGCCATCCATGCGAGAGGAATCCAGCAGTGCGCGCGGGAAAGAATTGAAGGTCGAAAACAGGGAGACAATGGCGAAGGAAGATGCCATGTTCGGCAGGATGATCGCCAGCAGTGTGCCGTTAATGTCCCAATTATTAATCTGAATATAATTTGGCACCACAATCGCCTGGAATGGGATCAGCCAGGTGAACATAATCAAACCGTAGATTATCGTCTTCCCCTTAAAATCCCACCTTGTCAGGGCATAAGCAGCGAGCACGGCCGTGACAAGCTGCAGCATTGTTTCCAGAACGCCAATGACCAGAGAATTTCCCATCATCCGCCAAAGCGGCATGCTGATAAAAGCGGAGATGTAATTTGACGTGGTGGGGGTCATCGTATAAGGAATAAATGAGTACAGTTCCCCCGGATTTCGAAATGAGGTCAGGATCATCCAATATAACGGGAACACGGCTAAGATGACCATGATGATCAACAGCGCATGTTTCAGGATCCCGCTGCCAATTTTTTTAAAGAATAGCATTTATTTCGCTCCTTTCTTTTTCGGGGTTAGCGGTCATAAAAAGATAGACGCTTTGAAAGCGCCTGTAAAAGAATCGCCATACCACCGAACAGGAAGAAAAATAAAACCGATGCCGCCGCGCTCAAACCGACATTCATGTCACTGAACCCAAATTTATACATCAGGTAGTAAACATTAGTAGTCGTTGAAAAAGGGCCGCCGCGGGTCAGCACGTCAATGTAGGCAAAGGTCCACTGGCTGCTGAACAGGATACTCATCATAATCATCAGCATGATCGTGGGCGAAACGAGCGGGATTGTCAAATCAAAAAATTGGCGGATTCTTC
>CALCQT010000003.1 GCA_937894825.1 uncultured Anaerolineaceae bacterium | reverse complement strand
AAGGGCGTATAGCTCAATGGTAGAGCAGTGGCCTTTTAAGCCATTTGTTCTGGGTTCGAGTCCCAGTACGCTCACAAACTGGATAATCTTTTGCTCTCCTCTGACGAGGGGGGTATTTTTTATTTTTATTGAAACCAGAATTTGCATAGATCTATAGAGGTACTATATGACAAACACAATTCTTACACGCGAAGGATACGAGAAACTCGTTACAGAGCTTAATTACCTGCGAGATGTAAAACGCGCCGAGGTATCAGAGCGGTTGCGAAACGCAATCGAAGGCGGCGGTGACGACCTGCTCGAAAATGCCGAATATGAAGCGGCAAAAAACGAACAATCCTTTACCGAAGGAAAAATCAAGGAACTGGAATATCTGGTCGCTGTCGCGCGCGTCGTCGAACCGACCGGGAACAAAAGCGTGATCGACATTGGTTCCAAAGTGCTGATTTCCGAAGAAGGCGATGACACGATCGAAACATTTTTCATCGTGGGGACACCGGAAGCAGACCCGGACCAAAACAAAATATCGAATGAGTCGCCCATCGGAAAAGCGATCATCGGACATAAAAAAGGCGATATCGTTCAGGTTTCCGCACCGATCGGCTCCTATCAGATTAAAATCGTTGACGTGCAGTAGCGAAGCAGGCCGCTGATAATCGAGGCACAGTAAAATTATTTTTTGTGCTTTGGCTGGACAGCGCGCTGCGCTGTCCGCAGGCTTCATAAAAAGTTCTGATTGACTTTTGCCCTTCAGCAAGCAAATACAACGGGAGCGCAAAGCGCTCCCTTACACACCTTCATCGCAGAAACAGCGCTGCATACTGTCATATCATACCTGCTGCCTGCACTATAATTAACGCCGGCGATTCGGAACAAAGACAATCTTTCGGCAATTTTCTCACAACTGTTTTTTCCGGACAATAAGGAAGCGTCCGTTCGCTCGGTGTCGCACAGCCCGGGTTGCCAAAATCATCAATTGGAAGCTATCAGAAAAAGGTATTGGATGGAACTTAACGAACTTGAAAAAATCAGAGTTGAAAAAATTCGCAAATTAGAAGACCTTGGAATCAGTGCTTACCCCACCCGCGCGAATGTTACCGCCACAATCAAAGAAGCCTGCGATGCTTTTGAAAGCGCGGAAGCGGCGGGGAACGCCGAACCGGTCAAATTTACGATTGCCGGGCGAATGCGTTCACAACGCGTAATGGGAAAACTGGCGTTCACCCACATAGATCGGAAGAGCACACGTCTGAACTCCAGTCACATGTCTGCGAATCAATGAGTTAGGCGAAAAACTCCAATTTTTTAAAGATTTCTTCGATCTGGGCGACTACATCGAAGCCTATGGTTCCATGATGCGAACAAAGTCAGGGGAACTTTCACTGCTCGTCGAGGACTTCCGCATGCTGGCCAAAGCGGTTTCCCCGCTTCCGGCGGCTAAAGAAGAAATGGTGGATGGACAGCTGGTTCGCTACACCGGCTTCTCTGATCCCGAAATCCGTTACCGCCAGCGTTACGCCGATTTGGCC
>CALCQT010000002.1 GCA_937894825.1 uncultured Anaerolineaceae bacterium | reverse complement strand
GGCTTGGGCATCCAACGGTTTTCGAGTGTATCAAGTAAAGCGGACGCCGTGTCCGATTTTCCCATTTGAGACGGACACAGCACCGTAAGACTTTTTTCGATCGCTTCCCGATAAGAAGCGGGAATCCCATGTGGCAGCATCAATTCGGATGCCAATAGTGATAGGTCGTCGTGATCGTATGGCCGTCACAACTGCACCCTGCCACATATCCGTCGCAACTGCAGGCCACATGTCCAACACAACTGCAGACCGATCCTGCCACGCAGTTACACACGCAGACGGCCCCGGCCGGAATCGGCGAACCGCAGGGCAGCGTGAAAGTGACCGTTTTGCCGGTAACTTCATCCACCCGTTCCATCGTGATCCCCTGCTGTGTATCCTTCATAATATCCAGATCGATCGGGCAGCCGATCAGTTTGCCGTCCGGAAGCGAATACAGCAGAATGGATTTTTCAAACCCCGCAATTAATGTCGAGCCGTCCGGTGTCACAGCCAGCGTTTTGCCAGTTTCGGTTCCTCCCGCGAATTCTTTCAGCAGCATGCCGTCTTCCACCGATATGAAAAGGATCTTTTGATCGGTTCCTTTAATGATAAGCATGGATCCGTCCGGCGTGCAGACAACTGTATTAGGATTCATCGCCGCCGGCAACGAATAGGACCATTTTTCCGCTCCCGACACCAGGGACCGGAGCGAAAGCTGCGGAGTATCCTCTAAAATCGCGGCATAGACGTCTCCCGGTAAAACACACAGGCCAGTGACCGCTGCGCCGATTTCAAGTGTATCGAGCAGACTCCGGTCCGATGATGCATCGTAAATCGTGATTTTTCCCCTTTCACCGCCAGCCAGAAGCGTCCGCCCATCAGAAGGAAAGCACAATGTGGAAACCGGAATATCGGAGTCAACCCACTGCCAGGTCATCGATATGCTATCAAGTATAATTAATTCGCTGCCATCCCTAGCCACCGCCAAATAGGCACTTTTGGGTTTGGCAGCCAATGCATTGATCTCCGCGCCAAAATCGCCCTCATCCGCCAGGTAAAGCGCGGAAGAAACAGTACGTTTCTGGATCACCCCCTGATCTGTGCCGCAAAAAAGCCAGGCACTGTCGCTGCTGAACTGAAGATGGTATGCAATACCACCCCCGGTTTGCACAGACGCGAGCAATTCTCCACCGGGCAGCGCCCATAACTTCACCGTGCCGCCCTCATCGGAGGAAGCGAAACAGCTCCCATCCGGGCTGACAGCGATACTGGCAATCGGCGACTCATGCGCAGCCGCGGTTTTACACAGCTTCTCAAGGTCCTCAGCGGCGAACGCCGGGCCGGCCAGGTGCACCCCGGCCGTAACCGCCGCAGCTCCGACGCCGGCCGCTTTCAAAAAACTGCGCCGGCTGATGTTCCATTGGTCAGTGCCTTTTCGGATCGAATAAATCTCAGGGGTTTCGTGATTTTTTTCAGGCAGTTTTTGGTTATTGTCTTGTGTCATTTCGTCCTCCAGTATTTTCGTCTAAAAATCAATTCGAAAGTCAAAGATCCAACAAATTCCCCACCGATATGGCGGCAATTTATTGCTCACAAATTCCGCGAACAATCAGCCCTTTCGTAATGGCACGATTCATTCCACAACGTGCATACGGCCAGGCCCCGTCGTGAACAGGCAGCCCGCGGGTATAACAATCCCCGGCACAATGCCAGCGGCAGAAACAGTCCGAACAAGCATCCTTCCGCGACTGGATCATCTCCATATAGCGGCGCCTTTTTTCATGATCCAGCACAAATTCCTGTCCGTTCCATTGGCCGAACACACCGGGATCTTCAATTTCAGCCAGGCGCCCGGTACACTCATAACAACCCACAACTTCGCCTTTGGGATTAACCGTCAGGCTTTGTCCCAGCGGCGCTTCACAAAACGCATCCGAAATCAACCAGGGGCGCGCGCCGGAATAATGGATCTGCCGCCCGAAATCAGCCACAATATCCGCCGCTTCCAGGAATGCCTGCGCAAATTGCGCGCCCTGCGCCGCGGAAGTGCGCGCGTGCCGTCCGCGTTCAAGGTTGAAAGCCGGCTCGATTTGAATGACGCGGAAATTCGTCTCCCGGCAAAGAAAACGGACGTCCTCCGCCAGATCGGCAAACCGTTCCGGCATGCAGGTGACGCGAATACCATATGGGAAACTTTTCCGATCCAGCCCGGCAAGACTCTCCATGACCCGTGAAAAGGAACCGCGCCCATCCGGGAATGGCCGTTGGGCATCCTGCGTCTTGCCGCCGCCATCCATCGAAACGGTGACCCCGTCCAGATTCTCCGTGATCCAATCCAATTGATTCCGGCTCCAGATCCCGTTGCTCACCATCGCCAGTTCAGCCGGAAGTTCTTTTTTCCGGGCATAGGCCGCCGCACCGGTCAGAACGTCCCAGGCCAGCGTCGGCTCGCCGCCGCCATGAAAAGTGACCTGGAAATTCTGCTGCTTTTTGGCCAGCGCATTCGCGCAAACCGTGTCGATCGCGGCTTCGGCAAGATAGGAAGGCATCTCCAGCGCTTCTTCCGCGCCGCCGTTGGCATAACAATAGATGCAGCGCAGACTGCAGCGGTTCGTCATCAGCAGCGCGGCTGCCGATGGCTGAAAGGGCATGGCAGTCCGGTCCTGCCGTAAGGCATGCAGCGCCTGCGGATCCGGATCCGGGCGAAGAAACCCGGACCTGCGCAGAAATTCATAAGCCTCTTTTTCCGCACCACCCGGAATGGTATGCGGGTGTTCCGATACATTCATTGCCAACAGCGCCATCGCGCCATTGCCCGGAATTGCCAGATGCAGCAGCGGCCGGTAAATCAGAAAGATATCTTCAAACGGGATCACATATATTTCGTTTTTTTTCACTATACCATCACTCCCACATAAGGTATATTCTGAACT
This sequence comes from uncultured Anaerolineaceae bacterium, assembly GCA_937894825.1. Lineage (GTDB taxonomy): Bacteria > Chloroflexota > Anaerolineae > Anaerolineales > Anaerolineaceae > Flexilinea. The sequence continues at coordinate 1,560 of CALCQT010000002.1, read as the reverse complement.
GCCAGCAATGGCTGCAGCCGGTCCGCAAAAATTTTCGTGACTTGCACGGCAGCCAGCGTCCGGTTGACCCGGCAGCGAAAACTGCCATGATCCAACGCGTCATCCATACCGGCAGCCGGACAGCGGTCCGGGCAACCACGGCTGCAATGGAACCGGTTGAAACAGGCTTCGCATTCCGGATCCTCCTGCCGCAGCAGCGCAGCAAGGTCATTGAGATGATTGCAGCCCGGATCAAAAGTCAGGCCGCGCCGCGCCGCTTCCGCCTGGTTAGCGGTAAGAAAACAGGCTGAAGCGCCGTCACCCGGAATCAGTTGAAGCACATGCCGAAAAATCTGGCAATAGCGCCCATGGATCGTTTCGATCCGGCTGCCGCTGATGGTCACTTCGCAGGTCCGTCCGGCCACCGCTTCTTTAGCCTGCAAAAAACCCTCGCAGAACGCCGTTGCTTCGGCCGCATCATTCTGTATCAAAGACTCATTCCCAAAAACCGGTTCAATCCGCACAGTATCCGCACCGAGCGTCCCGGCAGCGTACGTTACAATATCCGGGATGCGATGAAAATTTTCCGCCGTCACCGTGGCGCGAATTTGGATCCGTTTACCCGCTTCTTTCAAAATTCGCGCACTGCGGCGGACAGCATCCGCCGTGGGACGACCATCCTTCAGCGGCCGCTGACCGTTCTGAAGATCATCCGGTCCAACGCATGACCGATTCAGGAGTCACACCGTTTGTCGCGACATAGCTGTGAAACGGCAGCGTATAGGCCGCCGCGACAGCGGAGACCTCCCGCATCAGCTCCGGCAGGCGCGGATCCAACAGCGGTTCGCCGCCGCCATGCAGAACGAATGAAAAAGGCTGTTTGTACCGGCGGCAGGATTGAGCCACAATTTCGGCTGCGCTCAGGATAGTGTCACGGCTGACGTCCGGCATCGCATCTGACACAGCGTCCGGCTCCTCAATCCGCGAAAAGCAATAAGCACAATTCAGATTGCAGCGTTGGGATGTATACACCGTGAGGCTAAACGGCGCGAGCGCTTCCGGCCTGTGCAGGACTTCCCATTGTTCTGCCGCGGAACGGGCAAAATGGATCAACAGTGACGCCTCGCGAATCTTTGGGCGGCTCAAGGTCAACTGTTCGGAAAAGAGGCCGGCCGGCGCTTCCCGCATTGCCACCAGATATCCCGGCGTATAATACAGCACGAATCCTTCGATCCGCGCTGAAAAAACCGGGAAGGGACAATCCGGAACCGGCGAGAAGAACATGCCATCCAGCATCCCGTCGCGGAGCAGGGATCGTTCCGTTTCTCTGAGAATCAGCCGGGTTGGCATATGCGAACCTCACACAATTTCAGGAATAGCCCACGCACCACCGCGGCAGCTTTTTCCTCCGGCCAGCCGGTGGATTGCATGGTCATTTCCGTGATTTCCGCAATGGTGGTCTTCCCATTAAAACAGTTGAAAATCGCCAGCGCGGGTGAATTAGTTTGAAACAGCAGGAGCGTTTCCAGCCCATTGTGCGGCAACCCCCACACAAAGCCATCCGACAGACTGATTTTCGCA
>CALCQT010000001.1 GCA_937894825.1 uncultured Anaerolineaceae bacterium | reverse complement strand
AAGGTGATTTTACAACGGATACTGCGTACCAACTGATGAAGCAAATGATTGCTTCAGGTGATATGCCGGACGCTATGGTGACGACGAATAACTTTACCAGTATCGGTTTTATAAAAGCGATGACAGAGGAGAATGTAATTATTGGGCAGGATATCGCTGTCGTTGGTATTGATCGCATTCCATTATTGGATGCATTGGGTTTTCATTTCAGTTGTGTTTCCCGTGACACGGAAGAAATGGGGAAAATGGCTATGAAACTGCTGATACAACGGATGCGCAATCCTGGCAGCAGCAGGAACATCTGGGTGGTACCCTGCAAGCTGGAGTTGAAGGGGTCGGAAATCAGGTGGATGTGATTTTTTTTGATTGATGTGGAACCGGTTCCTTATGTTTTTTGATTTTTTCTCATTTCCCAGGAGAAAGGCAGATTATTTTTGTCTAAAATGAAGAATATTTATGCTAAAATGAGAAAATTTGATGCTATTTTAAGATATTGTGATGATTGTCTGTTTCACAGTATTCATGGGAGCGGTCCCTTTTTTTATTGAACGTTTGCAAATAACAGAGAATTTTCTGTTAATTAAAACAAATAAATGGAGGATATTTGTATGTTGAAGAAAAATGTTTTTGTGATGTTCCTGGCGGCTTTGCTGGTCGCGTCCTTTGCTTTCAGCATTGGGAGCGCTGAACCGTCAACACAGGATGCCCATAATGTTACGGTCATTATTAAGGCTACTGACTCTTCGTATTGGCAGACGCTTTTAATGGGCGCGCAGGCAGCAGGAGAAGATAGTGATGGAAAAATCAATGTCATCACCGATGGCCCTCCTTCGGAAACAGATATTGATAAACAAGTAACAATTCTTGAAAATACGATTGCCGCGAGACCGGCTGGAATTGTGATCGCTTCTATCAGTTCCACATCCACAGTGCCGGCTGTTGAACAGGCAGTTGAGGCTGGGATCCCCGTTGTAACAGTTGACAATAAGCTGGAAACAGATGTTTATACACAGCATATTGCAACAGACCATGCGCTTGCGGCCGCTACTGCCGCGGCGGATATGGTGGAACAATGGAAGGCAAAAGGGATCGATCCTGCAGGAAAGAAAGTGGCCTTGCTCAGCGCCGATTCAGGGTCCGCTGTTAATCAGGCTCGTTGTGAAGGATTCACAGAGGAGATTAAACGTCTTGTTCCCGACATTATTGTTCTCGAAACCCAGTACTGCGACAACGACATCCAGAAAGCACTGGATGCAACCGACAATCTGGTTTTGGCCAACCAGGACCTGATTGGAATTTTCGGCGATAACAATCACATGGGTGACGGAATCGCAAAATCGATGGAGCAGAATAATCTGGGTGACAAAATCGTTACCTATGCTTTTGATGCGGACGATACCGAAATTGAAGCGATTCAGAATGGAAATCTGACCGGTATTGTTGTCCAGAATCCTTTTGGGATGGGGTATAACGCGGTTCTGGCTGTCATCGCGCAGCTGGAAGGTGAAACGCTTGAGAAAGATGTGGTTTCCGAAACCACGTTGGTGACAAAGCAGAACATCGAAGAGGATGCGGTCCAGAAACTGCTGTATCCGGGCAAATAAATAGCCGGTACAAGCAACAGGTGTAAAGTCAGACTTCTGAAGCCAATGGTGCTGAGCCTGAATAATTGGTGGAAGAAGTCTGATTTTAAGACATGGAGATTCATATGCAAACTCAAAAGCGACCGATTGTCGCCATGAAAGGAATCGTAAAAGATTTTCCGGGGGTGCGCGCCTTGTCCAACGTAGATTTGTAAATTTATCCCGGAGAAGTTCATGCTTTGATTGGAGAAAATGGGGCGGGAAAATCCACAATCATTAAAATCCTGATGGGTATTTACGCAAAAACGGCGGGACAAATCTATGTTGAAGATGAGTTAAAAGAAGCCAAATCCCCAATTCAAGCCCAATCCTTCGGATTTGGTGCGGTATATCAGGATGTCAACCTTGCACAGCACCTGTCTGTTGCCGAA